>CAZTHB010000062.1:0-1630 GCA_964613485.1 uncultured Candidatus Saccharibacteria bacterium | reverse complement strand
CATACAGTACGATCTTTGGCTTACGAATTGCGAAGCCCACTTTGAGCGCATCGCCCTCACGACCACTTGCGTACTTGTAATGATATGATCCGAATCCAACCATACTCGGTCCCCATAGTACCGGTTGCTCGCCCGTCTCTTCGGTCATGATGACTATGAGCCTCTCCGCATCAGCTTGCAGTTCAGGCTTCTCGATCTTGTCGAGGTAGTCAGCAATCTTAGCGTCGGTGGGTTGGGTCTTATTCTGCGATGTGGTCATGGCTGCATTGTATCATTCTCAGCTACAAGGGTGATATACACGGTCCTTATCCAAGGAGATATAATCCGATCGCCGCAGCGAGCACAGCAATGAGCTTTCTTGCGAACAGCTCACGTTCGTGGAGTATGTAAATGGCTGCGAATGCAGTGATAATATACTGCGATACACTAACTGCATTTACATATGACACATTACTCCACGAATTTACCGATGTAATATAGAGCATGCTCGCAGGAGCAAGCGTTATGCCAAAAAACAACATATCCCTCAGTGTTCTGCGAGTGAGGGTGTTTCGAACGAGTTCTTGCTTTGCTAAGCTAAAAGTAAAGACCGCTAGAAACAGAACTTCCATGCCCCACCCCACAGGCAAGTATGTGGCAAGCCCATACTTAGTGAGAAGATATTTTTCGGTAACTAGAGTGAATGAGAATATGATTTGCGTTACGAAAGCCAGTAATAAGTAGTTGTTGATATGCTTGAAGGTTTTATGTGAAGCGTATATCAATGTTGTAGTGATCAAGACCGCTGCGCCGACATACTGGAGGGTAGTGAGCCGTTCACCGAGGAATAGCCCAGCCATAAATAGTAAGCTGATAGGTCCGATTGTCCGTACGATCTGCTGCGTGCTGGCCTCAACTTTTCGGGCTACGACGAGCGCAAAACTATACATGATGCCGGCGCATAGCCCGATTATAAGCAGCAAAGGCCAATCGCGTGCGAACATCTCGCCGATTCTTAAGGGCTTACCATTGATAGCTGTGTAGATAATGGCGCTCGGCCAGAAGAAAAAGACATGCCCGAAGAGCATACCTGTGTGAATGAAATTTGGGTGAGTCTTTGCGTAGTAGCGTTGATAGAGACTTTCGATGACAGAAAACACTACAAATGAATAGAGCAGTAGGGAGGGGTGCATTACGTTCGATTATACGCAATCGATACGTCTTGTAGGGCTATTGATTGATGACGCGTTCTCAAATATAGGCGCTATCGCATACATCGCCGCACCTGGTAGCCGCCTACGAAAGCCAGACTTTGCATTTGCGATACCACTACCATCGGGTAGGTTGATCCAAGGATCCATCCAAGACATATTATGTCGGATGAGGTAGTGCCCAGCCGGGTATCTAGAAGACCGGCGGATGAGCACTATGGTGTCTGCTTGGTATATGCGGTGTTTATTTTTTTGCTTGATGTGCATAGATCGATATTGAAATCCTGCCTGGTTAAGTTGGCGCGTCAAGTCTTTGACCCAGAATCTTATACTCGTCGCTTGTGCTGTGCCTAGGAACTGCTCGGCCTGTCGGTAAGTTATATGCAGGGCAAACGCGAAGCACGCAATCCCACAGCCATACTCGAATTCTTGTGTGATAC
>CAZTHB010000061.1:0-1773 GCA_964613485.1 uncultured Candidatus Saccharibacteria bacterium | reverse complement strand
GAATAGATTCGAGACCAAGGATTCGTTGCACCATCTGCTGCATCTGCGGCTTCTTCGCCTGACCATAACCAGTAGTAGCCTGCTTAATTTGTAATGGCGTAAACTCATACACGAATACACCAGCCTGCTGTAAAGCAAGTAGCACCACGCCGCGTGCTTCGCTAACCTTCATTGCCGTAGTCGCATTGGTCGAGAAATAGAGCTTCTCGACCCCCGCAATGGTCGGATTATATGCGCTCAAAATATGCTGCAAGTCAGCATACAGTATCGCGAGTCGCTCGGTGTGCTGCAACGACTTATCGGTTGAGATTACACCGTAATCTATCGCCTTACGCTCATGCCCCTCTACTTCAATCACCCCGAAGCCAGTCGTCGCTGTGCCAGGGTCTATGCCAAGAATAATCATGATGTCAGTATACCGGTTTCAGTAAAAGAACGCCCCTCCTATTCGGAAGGGCGTGGAAGTTCTACCGCAAAACCCAACTGCGGCAAAATCATGTCTATATCATACCCATTTTCTGTCAGAATCCCACAGATCATGCCGAGCACTTCCTCCGCACTAAGATCATGTGCATTCAGATCTTCGACTTCCTCTGCTTCGAGATAGCGTCTGAATCGATGAATTATCTCTCCAGGCGTCAATACATAGTCATCTGACATCATGGGCCTTCCCGATCTTTGGCTAGCTCAGGCCAAGACGACTCAAACATGCTTCCTCCTGTTGGATTCGGCGCGACCAACGTGGGACTCGATTCTGAGCCAGTGGCTGACTCGAGATAAGTAGATCACTCCGCACACAGCAGATTCGGTGTGGCTTGGTGTAAATGCATTCGTCATCGACGCCAACATCCAGTAGGGCACGTAGTGCAATCGGCACGCGCAGTCCTCGACACTTCGCGACACGACTATCTGTAAGCCGATAGGTCACTTCAACCCACCGCGCGTCAACAGGGCTTGGTGCGGCCGCGGTCGGCCTGCCTTGATTGAAAAAGGTCATGAGGTGCCTTTTCGTAGGTGCGGATAAGACGCCCTGATTATCCTGATTTTTTGCTTAGTTTTCAAGCATGAGAGCTATCTCATTTCTTATGATTCTTCCTCAAGCCCAGCCTTATTGCTATAAGCACCATAGAGTTCACGATCAACACATACACCGGAAATGCAAGTAACGATGAAGACCTTGACCCAACCGCCAAAGCAGCGAGTCCACCCGCGATAGCAGAGATGAGCCAGGTAGCTTGCGTTTCGGTCTCTGGCTTCTCATAGGCTTTTACGATAGTTAATAGCGCACCTGAGAAATCAATTGCTATCGTTATCCACAAAGCGACAGCAGCCTCTTGGGTAAAATACCAAGCGATTATGCCTACCCCCGCCGCAATGAGTGCAGCTATGTCGCGCTACTTAAAACCACCTTCCCCATACTTGATAGACAACAAAAAGATTAGTATCGGCCCGAAAGTCTGCACCACAGTAAGCCAGATCGAATTTGTCGCACCTTTTGCAAGTTGGGCAAATAACAAGATAGTAGTCAACACTGACCATATAAACCATGTAGCTCGCTCAGGCTTTGTGCTCCCTTTAAGAGTATCGAGTACATAAGGTATATAACTGATTACACTCAATAAGCCTGCGAGAATTCCGAAAACTAACAGTACATCCACTAAGAAATTTTTTCCAGTACAGCTTCAGGGATGTCGAAGTTAGACGTTACATTTGCAACGTCATCGAGTTCTTCGAGTGCATCCATCAGGCGC
The DNA here is from genome assembly GCA_964613485.1 of uncultured Candidatus Saccharibacteria bacterium. Lineage (GTDB taxonomy): Bacteria > Patescibacteriota > Saccharimonadia > CAILAD01 > JADZGC01. The sequence goes on along the minus strand of CAZTHB010000061.1, from coordinate 22 downwards.
ATTATCGTACGGGCTTTCTGCT
>CAZTHB010000060.1:0-1913 GCA_964613485.1 uncultured Candidatus Saccharibacteria bacterium | reverse complement strand
CCACCATCCGGTGGGGTTTTCATATATGATCAAGTCATGACGCCACGCACAGATCGGTACATACCTTGGGATAAATCCTGGATAATTCGCCTAGGATTACTCGACCTCATTCATGGCCGTTCACAAATCAGTGACTTTCTCCGTAATGAGCATGCCAACCTCAGTGACGACTTACTCGCCCTCGAACGCGCAATAGGATCTTGGCAGAATGGCCAGCCGATCGATGTCGGGGAGTCAGGTACTCTGTACCGTTTTCTTCAATTCACCGCTTGGAAGCAAGGGTCGAAGAAAGTTTTCATCACACGTGGCACGCTCCACGATCGTCCGATTACTGTCGACCCATCGAACATCCATCAGCCTCAAGAAACCCTACTCAATCTCGACAATCAAACATCACAATGGGCCTCAGCCGCTGCACTCAATGGAGATCTCGAGCGCATATCCCATCCCCCGTTCAAACTCGCCCTGACATACCTCGCTATCGACCACTGGAGGTCACAAATTACTAATGGGGGCGACTGGATACCGCGACAAGACGATACAATTCGAGCACAAGCAGAAGCATATATCGATCTACTAGCTGGCAAACCGCTGCATTTTACACCTCATCAAGCCGAAGACTACTGCTTCGCACGTGCATTTGGTGTAATGACGGCTGATGAGGGGCTCAGGCACTGGCCAGCCCTCATCGGACACGAAAGCAACCGCATTAAAGAAATGGAGACTCAGCTCGCACGTGCAGCAACAAATCGAATCATAACGTCGAGGGATCACCGGGTCGTGCAGGCTATCGCAATGTGCGGGGCTTCTAAAAAAATAGCTTTGCGGTTTGAGTGCCCCTTATGCGTCCGCAAGTCGTGGCCACTGTTTTGGGATTTTCTCGAAGCGACTACTTGAATATAACAAGAAAATAAGGTATGATTTTGTGGTTCTTAACACTGTACTATACGGGCCATTAGCTCAAAGTTGGTTGTCGCACTTAAGTGCGCTTCTAATCTCTGCCATGAGGCAGGTGCTTATGGTCTTGAAACAAAACCTCCACATGATTGTATGATAAACATATGGGCCATTAGCTCAGTTGGTTAGAGCACCTGCCTCTTAAGCAGGGTGTCCTGGGTTCGAGCCCCAGATGGCCCTCCATTTTCGAACTTACTTATACAGAGGTGATCTACCTCTGTTTTTTGTTATAGTTAAGGCATGTCAGTAGTCAACCAAGTACAATTCGATCTATCTGTCTCATCCTTTGATCCAATAAGTGCACATCAAGTCTCGGCTATAGCAAATCGATCATACGAAGATGCTTTTGAGAAAATACTCAGCGCTCAGGCTCTACAGGATCACCATGATAAATTATCGCCTGCCTATTTCATAGAAAGAGTTAAGAATGGTGACACAATCTTTATAGCAAAGCACAAAGATGACGTAATCGGGTTTATTCAATATACGGCAGCCAATATCCCCGAATCACAAACAGAGATCGGCGACCTAGAGCTCGATAAACTATACATTGATCCAGCCTCACAAGGCCACGGTGCAGGTAAAATGCTTATGGAAGTATCTCTGGCTCACCCCAAAATTGCTAGCGCCCCACATGTCTTTCTCTTAGTCTGGAATCAAAACTCGCGAGCCATCGCGCTCTATAAGAGCTTTGGCTTTAAAGAGATTGGGGAAAGAAAATTCAAATCAAAAGACGGCGCTGCAACAAATTTAATCATGATTCGTGATCAACGAGCACAATTACAACGAATTCCGCAATAATATTTACTTATCCATACTCATTTAGCTAGATATTGATACGCAATTTGCTTGTTACTTGAATATATAATTACAAATTCTACACTGATTTCTATGAGAGAAAGTATCACACAAGAATTCGAGTATGGCTGTGGGATTGCGTGCTTCGCGTTTGCCCT
>CAZTHB010000059.1:0-1968 GCA_964613485.1 uncultured Candidatus Saccharibacteria bacterium | reverse complement strand
TCGTCTGCCCTTCAAATTGCGGTTCTGGCAACTTCACCGACACTATCGCCGTAAGTCCCTCGCGCACATCATCTCCTGTCAACGATTCGTCTTTCTCTTTGATCAGGCCATTCTTGCGACCGTAATCGTTGATAACCCTTGTAAGAGCAGTGCGAAAACCTGTGAGGTGGGTGCCGCCTTCTGGGTTATGGATGTTGTTTGCAAAACTCTTCACTTGCTCACTGAATGAATCGGCATATTGAATAGCTACTTCGACCGTCACATCACCTTGCTGCTTCTCTACATAGAAGGTAGGTTCATTAATCGCTTCTTTACCCTTATTCAGATGCTCTACATAGCTGCGGATACCCCCCTCAAAATAAAAACTAAAGCGTTTGTCATGCTTCTCATCGATCAAACGTACCCGTACGCCTTTTGTTAAATAAGCCTGGTGGCGCAAATAATCAAGGATCGTATTGTAGCTGAATTTGACTGTCTCAAAGATCGTCTCATCCGGCTTAAACCGGATGGTCGTACCGGTTTGCTTGGTCTTACCAGTTACTGTAATCGGTGCAGTCGCAACTCCACCTTTATAGTGCTGCTCGTGAATCGAGCCATCCTTATACACAATGGCATGCAGATCAGTAGCCAGAGCGTTTACAACCGATACACCTACACCATGCAAACCACCGGATACTTTATACCCGCCGCCACCGAATTTACCACCTGCGTGCAAGACCGTGAGTACCGTCTCAAGCGCCGACTTGCCAGTCGCCTTAACCGTATCGACTGGAATACCACGACCATTATCGGTTACTCGTACCCAGCCATCAGCCTCAAGCACGACTTCGACTACATTCGCCACCCCAGCCAGAGCCTCGTCGATCGAGTTATTTACTAGCTCCCATACAAGGTGATGGAGGCCTTCACTCCCCGTACCGCCGATATACATACCAGGTCGCTTACGTACCGGATCGAGTCCTTCGAGTACTTGGATTTGTTCGGCTGAATACTGAGCTGGCTGCGTTGCGTTTTTATTATCTGCCACGAGAAAAGTAACCCCTCCTAGGTTTTTGGTAGTGTTGTTTAGTCACAAATACCTATCCATTATATAGGAGATTACCAGGTTAGAGCAAGCGCGCTACAGCTTGGCGAAGTACCGACAATTAGCGGGGAAAGACCATTGTTACAGCCGTCTCGGCACCCGGCTTTGAGGTAATGACTAACTTGCCACCGATGTGTTCCATGATCACTTTATCAAGATACAAACTTAGGCCCAGCCCCTCATAGTCGAATCGGAAGACATCTGTCGCTCGATAAAATGGCATCATCAGTTGAGATAGCTTGTCGGCCTCAATACCAGGCCCAGTATTTGTCACGACCACCTCAATTGTCTTGTCGTGTGCCACGACACGTACCGAAACCGACGTGCCCGTATCGCTAAACTTCACTGCATTATCAAGTACTGAAGTGAGGAGCTGATGCACGGCAGTAGCGTTGGTATGCGAAACGATATTCAACGGCACTTCACTCTGAATGGTGACTTTACGCTTTGCTCCGGCTGGAGACACAGCCTTGATGGCCTCGCTCACCGCTTGCGAGAACTGAACAGGGGCCTTGGCAGTCGGTTCGATACGGCTAAATGTCTTGAGATTCTTAAATCGAGTGATGATAGCAGCGAGATCTGAGTAGCCCTGGAGGAATGGCTTAGCTTCGCTAATTGCCCAGAGCGGCTTAGCCTTGAGTTGTACCTGCGCGATATCCATGTCGAGCTCATCGGCAACAGCTTCTATAAACTTCACTCGCTTCTCAAATAGATCCTTCTCAATGACCATTTGATTCTCGAGTGATATACGGAGAGCTATGCTTTGCTCCTTAGAGATATGCGCCAGTACGATCAGCCCAACCGCGAGCAAGAAAGCAAATACCTGTAGGCCGACGATGGCGATGTTTGTTGGTCGGCCAGCAGCACCATAGATCACCGCGAGC
>CAZTHB010000058.1:0-1986 GCA_964613485.1 uncultured Candidatus Saccharibacteria bacterium | reverse complement strand
AGATGAACCGGCTGATGTAGAGACCGTAGAAGAAACTGCAAAAGATCAGGGTTCTGAGCTCGATGCAGATGCGATCAAGGCAAAGGCGCGGGAAGGTCTTGAAGATTTAGATATGGACATTTGAGCATAAGCGCTTTATAGTTGCTTTAGACATAAACATTGCTGCTAAAAAAAGAATTGAGTCCTGACCAAGTGGAGGTCAGGACTCTTTGTTTAGAACGTGTGCCGACACATATCTTGTGTAGATCTGGTTTTTGATCGAGATAAGGTCGAAGGTGCGGAGTTGGTGGCCATGAGTGAGTTGCTTAGAAAAGAGGCCCGCCTTCTCCAGCCTTGATGAATTTGCCCACAAAGATCGCCAGTGCAACGTAGGCGACCACACCAAGCATGATCTTGAGCCAAGGTTCCATGTCTAACCCCCAGATATAGACTTTACGCTTTAAGTATTCTATAATATCTTTACTTTGTCAATAATACACGCATGAAAATACAGATAATTACTCTATTTCCCCAGGCGGTTTCCGCCGCACTTGACCACTCGATGCTTCATAAGGCAGTCGAGCAGAACTTAGTCATGCTCGAATATATTGATCTTCGGGAATTCGGCATTGGTCCACGTAAGCAAGTGGACGATACGCCGTATGGCGGGGGAGCAGGTATGTTGCTTAAGCCAGAGCCAATGTTTGCCGCAGTAGAGCATTGTAAGGGCACAAACCCTGATGCAAAGGTTTTGATGATGACTCCCCGTGGCAAACAGTACAAGCAAGTTGATGCAAGGCGACTGAGTAGGGAGTCAGGGCTGATCATTCTCTGCGGACATTATGAGGGCTTTGATGAGCGCATCCTCTCGATTGTGGACGCAGAGATTTCGCTTGGCGATTTTGTCTTAACTGGCGGCGAGATACCGGCAATGGCAATAGTTGATAGTGTCGTGCGGTTATTGCCTGGAGTGCTGGGTGATGCCCGTTCGAGCGAAGAAGAAAGCTTTTCGCAGGGTTTGCTCGAATACGGGCACTATACGAGGCCGCAAGAATTCCGTGGGATGACTGTGCCTCAAGAGCTGCTCGGAGGGAATCATGCTGTGATTCGTGAGTGGCGACATGATGATTCTGTCAAAAAAACCCAGCAAAATCGCCCAGATCTTACTGATTTCTGAAGAAATTAACGATAATTATAAAAAAGTCCGTCAAAATGTATTGACAGATGAGCGCTTATGCTTATAAGATAGTACTCAATACTATTAACCACAGGAGACGGCTCATGACTATAACATCTTCGCAGTACTGCGCAGTGCGAATCATCCCAGCACTTATGGCTCTTGAGTCTGTCGCTGTGGTAAGCAATGCGCTCGTGCGCACAGCTACTCATTAACTCTTAGTTTTTTCATACAAACTACACAATTACTGTGTTCTTAGACTAGATCCCAGAGGGGCTTGTCGATCTTCGTTCGTGTATTGATTTGGACATCCACGAACAGCCCGATTTGAGGATTTTGCGATGCCAATTATTGACCATTTCTGACGCGGTGCAGATGCATACGCACCGCCTTGGAGCTGGTCCACAATAGTGTGACGTAGCTCTGTAACTACACAACTCATTCGCGACCCGCCTCATGGAGGCATAGGGAGAGGAAGCAATGTTCCGACAGTATCAACGACTCTACCGAGCTATGGCTCAGTATGACGAATGTCGTCAGATGCAGCCTGATATCCGCAAAAACATCAAGCTTACTTTGCTTTGGATGGCGTGCGGTGAAATGATGCTGCTCTTTCAGGCATACCCGATCAAGCTGTATATCGATCGAGGCTTGCAGGATGCCCAGGGACTGGGTGTCTGGACTCTGACTGTTGGTCTGGCAGTCTTGACGGCACATTTGCTGGAAGAGGGTATCGATCAACTCGTGACGCGGTTTCGCTTCAGGGCGTTGTGGGGTAACTACAAGCTCATCAATGTGCTTGGGGCAAAGCACTTGTTGCGGCTCGGAGC
>CAZTHB010000057.1:0-2114 GCA_964613485.1 uncultured Candidatus Saccharibacteria bacterium | reverse complement strand
CCCTTACTCATTGATTGGTGTCGTGTTAGTGGTACTAGCAGTATTTCTCTGGCTAGCAAGCATCTATGTTTGGCGACAAAATCAAATGATCCTGACCGACGAGAATGTGGTTGATGTGGATCAGCGCGGGATTTTTCTCAAACATATTTCTACTCTGAGGTTGAGTCGAGTTCAGGATATTTCGGTGGTCGTAAAAGGGCCAATGCAGACGCTCTTCAGATATGGCACAATCCATATCCAGACTGCGGGGACAAAGGAGAACTTCGAGTTTGATTATGTACCCGATCCATACGAGGTGAAGGCATATATGGTTAATCTATTTGAAGAATTTGTTGAGAAGAAAAAACGTGAAGGCGACGGTACTCGCGATCGGGCATTGTCTGCGCACGGATCAGAAGAAGAATAGATAGATTTCTCTAAACCGCTTGTGCTTACGTAAGCATAAGCCTATAATCAGGCTTGTATTTATTATTAATTAGTAAGGAGAAATCTCTAACTTATGCAACTCTCACTTCGTCGACAAAAAGGGTTCACTCTACTCGAACTCTTAATCGTCATCGTTATTATCGGCATTTTGATCGCGCTCGTTTTACCTAACCTGATTTCAGGTCCAGCACGTGCTCGCGATAGTAAGCGTAAGACTGACTTGCGTGATATCCGCAATGGTCTTGAGCAGTACTATAACGACAACTCAAGTTATCCAGGTGGCTTGACTACGTTGACCGAAGGTTCAACTCCGTATGTGAAGGCTCTACCAAAGGATCCTAAGTCTGGTACTGATTACACCTACACTCCAGCGCCAGCAGGTGGCCCAACTTACTCAAGCTATGTGCTGCAGGCAACGCTTGAAAACAAGAATGACAAGGATATCAAGTCGGGTTCGACTGATACCTACGAAGTCACAAACGCTCAGTAGGTTCTGATGTTTATAAATACACCGTCTTTCCAGGCGGTGTATTTATATCTGCAGGATTGTTCGTATTGGACTAAAGCTTGCTACAATAAGTAGATAAACATAGGTATTTTCAAAGCATCCCATGAAATTCCCACTTATTGAGAAGCGTCAGCCTATTTTTGGGCTCGATATTGGCTATAAAGAAGCCAAGTTTGTTCAAGTACGGGCAACAAAGTCGGGATATAAATTACTGGGTATGGGTGCCGCCGTACTGGCTGATGGCATGGTAATCGATGGCATGATTGCTGAGCCTGAAGATCTTGCGCATGTGATCTCATCTAGCTTGCACCAACCGGCTCGCGGTAAGATAAATGCACGAGCCGTGGTCGTTGGTTTGCCTCAGGCGCATCTTTTCTCGCGCATCATTACTATCCCGGCAGTCGCAGAGGATAAGCTCGCTGATGCGGTACTTTGGGAGGCACAGCAATATATTCCGATGCCGGTTAATGACCTCTATACTGACCACCAAATCGTCGGGCGCCGACGTGATGAGGCGGGTAGTGTACGTGAATTCGAAGTCCTGCTTGTGGCTGCGCCACGCTCAATCGTAGATACATATCTAAAATTTTGTGAGTTAGCACACTTGGTGCCACGTTCGATGGAAATGAGTTTGATGGCGAATATACGAGCCCTGCGACCAATAGTCGAAAAACAAACCGCTACTCTGATTATCGATGCTGGCTCACTCGCGACTGATATGGCTATTGTTACAGATACCATTCGGGTGACTACTACAGTGAATATAGGCGGAGAATCTTTTACAAATGCGATTGCTACGAAGCTTAAGGTGACCTTCCATGAAGCTGAAGAGATGAAAATCAAGTTTGGTATAACGCAATCGGATTTACAGCCTAAGATTCAAGGGGCCCTTGACGGGTATATGAAATCAATCTTACAGGAGATCACTAAGCTCATTAAGTACTATGAAGAGCGAGCGAAAGGGACTTCACAGACAAAGGTAAAGCGGATCATGATGACGGGCGGAAACTCGCGTATGCCCGGGTTCGCACATATGATCTCGAGGTCAACGAACTTACCGGTCGATATTTCAGCTGGATGGGATCGACATAAAACCGTGGGCGTCGATGGTGTACCGAAAAACCTCGGGCCGATCTATAATACCGCCTTCGGGTTAGCCTGTCGGGGATGGGAATAGTCA
>CAZTHB010000056.1:0-2304 GCA_964613485.1 uncultured Candidatus Saccharibacteria bacterium | reverse complement strand
GCAGAGTCGAGCCATTTGGCTTGACGGTACCCATGCGATCTGACGACAAGTACCAACCTGTATAGTTTTCAGTACCTGACCATGCGACATGGTAGCTCACTTGCGGCATAACATAGGGGTGTGTGCTCGGGCAGCTGAGCTTGCCATTATTGGAGACATAGTAGGCGGCGTGGCTCTTATGGTCGGTCGAATCGAGCACTGGTGTGCCATCGCCATTCACCTTGAGACAGGTGGGGAAATAAATGATTGCATTGAGCTTGATTGGGTACGTGTCGGCCGCGCTGTAGCCATGCCCGGAGCCAGTGACATTGGCTTGGGTGTTTGCAGGGCAGGTATTTGGAATAGTCTGTCCCTCATAGGTGTAGTTGATGCTGCCGGTATAGCATTGCCATTGAATGCCGTTTTCGAAGAATAGGCTTGAGTCTGTGTTGCCATTTGCATTGCCAGCGATCATCTTGAGGCCTTGGGGCATTTCCTTGGCTGCTGCTGCAAGTTCGGCAGGAACTTTATAGTACATAATAATCTCGTAAGGGATGACTGCCTTATTGTTTGCGTCTAGCAGAGCAGGCATCCAGTATGCTGTGCGATTCGCTTCGTAGCCCTGACAGGTTCCGCCACCTGTATTCACGAGGCTCGTGGTTGTAGTTTCAGCATTGGTGAGTGTATTCCCCCAGTACATGTGCAGGTGAGCTTTGCCTCGACCTTGCGCGCCAGGATAAACAATAGGGTCATCGTAGTTTAAGTGCGAGTATTGACACGTAAAACGGAATTGTCCTTGCCCATTTGGAGTCGAGGGGCCGGCTGGTGAAGCTTGAAAATTGCCGCGAGCGTTTGATGCGAGATACTGTGTGACTGTCGCTTCACTGTCATTGCTGTATTGATTCATGCGGGCACCAATCGTGGTGTTTGGAAGCATGATCGAGGTGCCGGGGTTCGTTGGGCCAGAAGTACCCTTAGCAAAAGTATAAGAGCCGTCGGCCTGCTTGAGTACGGTACCGGTAGCATTATTGGAGCTTGAAAACAGCAGAGCAATGCTCTTTCGGGTGCCGGCAGCGTTTGCAAAGACTACAGCCAGGAGTGCTACCATAACCATCACGCCGGCAATGATTGCGGTCTGCTTGCTGAAGAGTTTTTTTTGAGTAGCGGCTGAGAGAAAATTAAGCTTCGGTGACTTTGTGTTCGTAGCAGTACGAGACTTGGGGGTTGTTTGCTTGGTGCTTGATGAAGGTTTATTCGTAACAGTTCCCACGGGAAGCTCCAATTATGTAATTTATCTACTATTGTAGGGCTTTATCGAGGATAATGCTAGTGGTTTTAATGTTTGTGTATTCGTAATATGTTCGTTTATAATGAAGCGATGCAGGGTGAGAAATCAACACAGCCACTCGTCTTCGTAGATATCGAGACGACAGGGGGTAGCCCACAGACCAGTCGGGTACTTGAGCTGGCAGCTTTACGTATGGAAGGCGGGCGAGTTGTTGACACGATCAATATGCTGTTTGATCCGGGAGTTGATATTCCGTGGTTTATTACTCAACTGACAGGCATAAAGACGGAAGACACCTGGGGTGCACCGAGTTTTTGTGCTGCCGCTCCGCGATTTCGGTCGATGTTACAGGAGGCAATCTTTGTAGCGCATAACGTTGAGTTTGACTATCAATTCTTGCTGGCAGAGTATCAGTTATTAGATCAAGTTCTGTATGTGCCGAGGGCGTGCACGGTGCGGCTTTCACGTCATTTTTATCCCGAAGAGCGCCATCATCGCCTCGATGCGGTCATTGACCGACATGCTATTGCCGTACAGGATCGTCATCGGGCTCTGGGGGACGCCCAGGCGCTCGTAGATTTTTATGGTATTTTGTGTCGCGAGTTTGGTGCGTATGATGTCAATGAAGCCTTAATCGGGCAAGCGGCTCGCTCAGTGTAATGCCCTCCAAGCGATCTCTCAGATGGCTTGCTGTAATATGCGATCATAACGGGAGAAAAATTGGATGAAGAATCAAACAAAGGCTGTAGCGATTGGTATCGCATCACTCGGCATTGCGGGAGTACTGGGTGCCGGTGCGGCGGTAGCGCAGCAGGGGTCAGGTACGACATTAGCAGAGCGGATTGCTACGCAATTCAACCTCAATAAGGATGATGTGCAAAAAGTCATCGACCAAGATCGGTCAGATCACCGCGCTGAACGAGAGAAGCAGTATGAAGAACGTTTGCAAAAAGCCGTCGATGAGGGCAAGCTTACGAGTGAACAGCGTGACAAAATACTAGCTAAGCATAAGGAGCTCGAGACTGACCGTGAAGCAC
>CAZTHB010000055.1:0-2372 GCA_964613485.1 uncultured Candidatus Saccharibacteria bacterium | reverse complement strand
GCGACCACAGCACCCATATGAAGCGCCTGGCTACCGTATCACCCACTAGATCGCGCGCCACTACGAACACAACGATGGATTGCAGGAATGGAATGAGATATAACAAACTTGTAAACCTCGAAGCAGATATCGGCACCGTCATTACTGCCCACACTATCAGTGCTACTAGCGACCAAAGTATCGCTCGTGGATAGGTGCTCACCTTGAGCGACTGATAGCGTGAAACCACCAGCCACGAGGCAAATAATACCGTGGAGAGAAGACTATTAATAAATAGCCCGATAGGCTCACGCCCGCCGAAGAACCACGGAATAGTCATAAGCGCTAACACTAAGACCGGCACAGCCAGGTGGCGCGATAAGATGTTTGGCTCAACTCTCTCTTTTTGCTTCGATTTAGCCATCGCGCACATTCTATGCTTGTAAGACCTCAAATGCAAGCTATAAATCGCTTGCGCTTATCTGGTAATGGCGTTATGCTCGGACTATGTTTAGTGACTATCTCGCCGACTTCCTTGACCACCTCGAGGTAGAGCGTGGGCGTAGCTTGAAGACAATCGAGAATTATTCACATTATCTCAATCGATTCTATGAATTTGCTGGCGACATTAAGCCCGCTAAAATCACTCAAAAAACCATCTCGGACTGGCGCAAGTGGCTCAATCGTCACGCCGCTGATGATGGGCGCACAATGAGCCTGACAACAATCAACTATCACCTCATTGCGATGCGCACCTTTCTAAAATATCTGTCGAAGCGCGATATAGCCTCACTCGCTCCTGAGAAGGTTGAGCTAGCAGCCACAAAGCGACCACAAGTAGCGTTTCTCGAAGCCGAAGAGGTAGCCCGCCTCATCGCAGCTGTAGTCGACGACACAGAATCAAGCAAGCGTGACCGGGCAATGATGCTACTCCTCTTCTCCGGGGGCCTGCGCGTCTCGGAGCTTGTGAATCTCAACCGCGAGAGCATCAATCTAAAATCAGGTGAATTCACCATCCGAGGCAAGGGTCAAAAGGATCGACCAGTCTTTCTGACTAATGCCGCAAAGGACGCGCTTGCTGATTACCTCGCGAGCCGCTCTGATGAAGAAGTGCCGCTCTTCATTCATTACTCTGGAGCTCATACCAGCGGCAGTAAGGCTCCGACGCGCCTCACAACCCGCAGTGTGCAGCGTATCGTGGAGAAATACCGCATCAAAGCCGGCATCACCAAGAAAGTCACCCCACATACCTTACGACACTCATTTGCGACAGACCTACTCACACATGGTGCTGACCTGCGTAGTGTGCAGGAGATGCTTGGACACGCAAATGTTGCCACCACACAAGTCTACACTCATCTCACTAACCCCCAACTCAAAGAAGTCCATAAACAATTTCACTCAGATAATAAGGCGTAAAAGAAAAAGCCCCGGTCGGGGGCTTATTTAGTCGCAAGAGTTAAGGCCAGCTCTATCGTTATTGGTCATTGCGCCAGTAACTGGGTTCTGAATTCTATCTGGCGCCCCTCGATTATCCTTATATACTGCCATGTCTTTACATATTGCACCACCCGAGAAGAGCGCGTTATCAAAAACACCATCGGTCACCGTCGGCAATAGCTTCTTCTTCGCTACTACTCGACGATAGTATGTTGCACTGCGCGCCGTTACATCAATAGTCGCATAACCATCTGGCACAAGGGCTTCCTTAAAGCTGGTGCCATCTTCATAGTAAAACCTTACCTGAAAATTCGCTGCCGTATAACGTGACTGCAGTCGCAATACGAGATTACAGGCATTTAGGTCACAACTCACTACTCGCTGCGTACCATCCCCATTAGATGCAGATGTGGCCATCAAATTTTCGAGATTATATGTATTGGCGGCAGAGGGAGATCCAGCAAAATTTGCGGGCGAGGAACAGCTATATGTGCCGACCGCCATACACTTCACAGACATACCTGACCTCAATCGAGGAGCCGGGCCTGTGCTTTGATTCCAGTTAGAAAAATCCTGCACACCATCTGCATCACCAGAGTTTATCGGTGAAAGCAGTAGGCTACGCACTGGCAAATTACCATCTACAAGTACGCTGGCCGTAGATCCACCCGGCTTCGGAAACCAGACACCAGTCACCTGCATAGCAGCAGCACGATTACCCCACGCATCTGAGCCAGGCAAAAAGCTATCATAGCCCGCAACTGCACCTACGGGGCTTTGTGAGTCAAAGTCGGGCTTATTCCACTGCAGACTCATGTACTTCACTGGAGCTGGCGCACCCGCACTGTCTTTGACGGATTTTGCTAAATTAATCGTTACTGCCTGATCCTTCTCGAGTCTCCCTTCGATCACAGAAGACTGCAGTGATATAGTGCGACACGTCCAAGCCGCAT
>CAZTHB010000054.1:0-2512 GCA_964613485.1 uncultured Candidatus Saccharibacteria bacterium | reverse complement strand
CTCGATAACCGGTAGCCTGTAGGCCAGGAGCAGACTCACCATAGCGCTCCCGCAAGCCAATCACTTCATCAACAAACCCCGACTCAAACATCTGGTTTGTGCGCACTTCAATACGCTGTTTGAGTACGCTGTCATCGATCTGCAGTCCAATAAATATACATTCGTATTTGAGTGCAGACCTGTCAGAGTTATTTGAAATGCCCCGATCAAGAATAGCTCGTAATCGCCTCTCGTTCTTATAGTCATCATCAGATACAAGAGATCCATAACGATCTCTTACTTGTTGCTGCAAATCTGCAAGCCCCACAAGCGCAAAGGATTCTTCTGTAGCGTCATCCCGTTTTCGCTCAAACGAATAGCCATAAACTAGGGCGTCAACATACATGCCGCTCCCACCTACAACCATAGGAACCTTGCCTTTTGCCCAAATATCATGCATTGATTTTTGTGCTAACTGAACAAATTTATGCGCCGATATTCTCTCGGAGGGATCTACAATATCTAGGAGGTGGTGGGGAATAGATTTTTGATCAGCTATTGAGGGCTTGGCAGTACCAATATCCATCTCTCTATACAGCGTCCGTGAGTCCGCGCAAATAATTTCGCTATCGTATTCAGCAGCTAGCGACATCGCAAGCGCAGACTTACCGCTCGCTGTTTGCCCCACGATAATAATTAGCGGGGCAGAACCTTTAATCTGACCGCTCAGATATTTCTGTGGTGATTTTTGCAACAAAGTCCTCTGCCTTCATAGTTCCTTGATCGCCCTGCCCATACCTTCTTACTGCTACATTCCCTGACTCAACCTCACGTTCGCCAAGTATCAGAGTGTATGGTACTTTATACATTTCGGCCGCCCTAATCTTCTTGCCAAGAGACTCGTTCGAGCTATCGAGCTCAACACGTACCCCAGCTTCAGAAAGTCGATCCCGAACGGTCCGAGCATAATCGACAAACTTTTCTGATACAGGCAGTAGTCTTACTTGCTCAGGTGCAAGCCAAACAGGGAATGCACCACCATAGTGCTCAATGAGCAAGACAATACTCCTTTCGAGTGATCCAGCGATAGCACAGTGAATCATCACTACCTGCTCTCGGCTACCCGCCTCATCAATACACGCCAAATCAAACCGCTCAGGCATATTGAAATCGAGCTGAATTGTCGATGCCTGAAACTCACGACCCAACGCATCCGAGCCAATGAAGTCTATTTTTGGCCCATAAAACGCAGCTTCACCGACACCCAACATATACTCAAAGCCACGCTGTTCGATGACGCTCCTTAGTTGCTCGACCGAGTCATCCCATTGAGCAGGCTCCCCTAGATATCCTTGCATATTTTCTGCGTCATGAGTGGACAAGCGCACCCTGAGGTCGATCCCAAAGGCAGCCCAAAATCGCTCAATAATAGCCCATACACGCAGTACTTCCTCTTTGACTTGCGAAGGTCGACAGAAAATATGAGCGTCATCTTGCGTAATCGATCGGACGCGCGCCAAACCATGCAGCTCACCACTCTGCTCGTCTCGATACACCATGGTAGTTTCGCGATATCGAACTGGCATTTCGCGGTAGCTGCGAGGCCGACTGTCGAAGATCTGGGTATGATGTGGGCAGTTCATTGGCTTCATCGCGAACTCATGCCCCTCGCGTGAAGTAATCTTGAAGAGCTCATCTTCGAACTTGTCCCAATGCCCACTTCTTTGATATAGCTCTTTCTTAGTAATATGCGGGATCGTTACTTCCTGAAAAGACGACTCATCACGCATACTCTGGATAAAACGATTCAATTCATTGCGAATAACCGTACCGCGGGGCGTCCACAACGGCAGGCCAGGGCCCACCAAGTCAGAAAATGTAAATAGGTCAAGCTCCTTTCCGAGCTTTCGGTGATCCCGTTCTTGAGCTAAACGAACCATATTTAGATGCTTATCGAGCTCAGCCTGAGTATTAAACGCTAGTCCATACACTCGCTGAAGTTGATCACGCCCCTCATCTCCCCGCCAGTAAGCGCCGGCCAACTTATCAAGTTTAAAGGCTCCGACCTCTCCGGTAGACTGAGCGTGTGGACCCCTGCAGAGATCGACGAAATGCCCAATGCGATATACAGATACTGTTGTAATTTTTTCAGCATCATCATCTATACCCACATCTTCACTTTTAAAGTCCTTAAGCTTAGTGGTGCCATGTTGTTGTAAGTCACGCAACAATTCTACCTTATAGGGCTGGCTTTGGGCTTCAAAAAACTCTATAGCCTGCTCAATGCCCCACTCTTCTCTCTGTATCGGCAGATCTTGCTTGATAATAGACTTCATTTCTTTCTCAAGCTTCGCTAAATCCGCTTCGGTCAGCGTATTCGCGAGCCTTACGTCATAATAAAACCCATGGTCAACAACTGGACCCACTCCGAACCGAGCCTCTGGATAGAGCTTTTGCACGGCAGCCGCGAGAATGTGTGCAGCGCTATGCCGCATAGCATGTAATTTTTCTTCCATCTTGATCCTCTCTTTAA
>CAZTHB010000053.1:0-2637 GCA_964613485.1 uncultured Candidatus Saccharibacteria bacterium | reverse complement strand
ACCCCACATCGTGCACACACCGTTTTATTGCTATGCCTATAGCTTTGGTGAATTGCTCAGCTTGTCTTTGTATGCGCGCTATAAACGTGAAGGAAAGCCGTTTGTAGGCAAGATTGAGAATATTTTGAAGGCTGGTGGCTCGCGCGATCCGCACGAAGTCCTTATGGAAGTGGGAGTTGATATGACTAGCGCCGACTTTTGGCGCGGTGGATTTGCGATTATACGTGACTGGGTTGCGCAGTTACAGAAATGAGTAATTATCAGAAGCCTAGTGATAGAAGTCTGCGTGAGAGATTATCGGAAGATGAATATGCAGTGACGCAACAAGCAGGTACTGAGGCGCCATTTAGTGGGAAATATTGGAATGAGCATGCCGACGGCACCTATACATGCAGGGTGTGTGATCAAGTGCTGTTTGATAGTGAGCACAAGTTTGACTCTGGTTCGGGATGGCCGAGCTTTGATCGCGCGGTGCATGGGAGTGTCGAATTACGTGAAGACAGGAGTCATGGCATGAACCGCACAGAAGTGGTGTGTAGTCGATGTGGTGCGCATCTGGGGCACATGTTTGAGGATGGACCAAAAGAAACAACTGGGCAGCGATTTTGCATCAATTCGGCAAGCTTAGATCTTAAAAAGAATACTAAATAAAAGTGAAGGGTGGGAGGACATGTCGTCCTCCCACCCTGGGGGATCCCGCCTGGGATCAGATGTGGTCTAGTACCAGCCGCGGCGGTACGAATGGGCAAGTGCTGCCACAGGCGTACCGTATCGGTCGGCGATGTAGTTCAAGCCCCAGTGAATCTGACCGGGGACGCTCTTGTCCTTCATCTTGGAGCATGGCTTGGCCTGGGGGATTCCGCATGCCCCGCCGTTTGGATTGCGGGCATTCGGATCCCAGCCGGATTCGCGCTTACCCCAGAGGGTATCAAGCGCTTCCCAGTTGGCGCCAGTCCAGCCACGTTCTGCGGCCATCTGACGGCCGAGTTCGCGCGGACTCAGGTGTCGCTTGATCGCCTCGGCGATCACCTTGTTCACCACTGCGGTGCAGGTGTTGGGACCGGTCTTGGTCTCAACCTCTGCACAAGCAGCGTTTGCTTGCTCGGTTGTGTACGAGGCCTTGAAGACGGCGTTGAATCCGGCAACTTCCTCTGGTGTACAGGCAACGGCGAACAGGGCCAGAAGTAGCCCGCATGCTGCGAGCAAGCGACTACTTCGGGGCCTCTTTGAGGTATTCATGGTGGGAAACCTCCCAGGTACACAGGGGAGCGGGGGTTGCTCCTCCTTCTTGGTTGGTCGTCAGCTTGTGAGCTATCCTTACCACGTCTCGAGTGTCTCTCGAATGATTCTAGAACGTGACTAAGCTCAAGGTCTCAGTCTCTCAGGTTTGCGTACTGGTGTACTCCCTGAGGGATTCAGACTGGTTTGACAACCGTTTTCATATTGTAGCAGAAAAATTTAATAAATGCAATAGTCTGAAATGTTCGATTATGGTCCGTGTCGCGCCTTAGTACTCGAGAATAAATAGGGGATAAAGAGCTGCTGCAGTAGTAGCATTAAAACTCACCTCCTGCACCACAATAATTCACGAGATCCCAGTGACACCAACCCCAACGTGGGTCGTCGACTGCGTCACGCATGGCAAGGACGTTGTAATAGGGGTCATTCCACGGGCCACGCAAGAATGTTGCCTGCAAGGTAGATGAGAGCTGTGCACAGCCGGCGTACTGGCTGCCAGGGCGACGAGCATTGGGGTTGTTGGTTGATTCACGATATACCACTTCGATTGCACGCGCATAATCTGTACGGTCATTAAATAGGTAGTCAACTGCATCTCTGCAATTTGCTAAGGCTTTATAGGGCTTGATTGGGTCACCTGCTGGAGCAGGGCGATTTTTGCTGGCTAGCTTCTGTACAAGCGTATCGCAGGCTGCACTAGAGTTGGTTTGGAGGCAGAGAAGGTGGGTGGATTCTAGATCAAGCTCGCTCGCAGCCCGAGCAGGGCGGTATTGTGAGGGAATAAAAAGCGCACTCATAGCAAGAGCCGATGTAATGACAACTGCTGCGATCAGTGCGTTATCCTGTGATGCGTTAAGTATCCAGGGATTTTTGCTATTGTTTTTGTTTGTACGAGTTGTGTGGTTCATAGATGTCACCAGAAGAGTGACAGCTACTATTCTAGCAGATTAGCGTAAGAATTTCAAGTCTCGGCTCTATCTGGAGTATTCTACTGCCACCAGGAGTGAGCAGCGATATCTGAGAGAATTTGCCTGTAAAGAGCTTCGGAGGGCGCTAGGAAGCGGGGTTGGACCCAATTCTCGATATAAGCGGGCTTGAGCTCGACTCCCGTAATGCGCGAACCAGTGAAACTGAGCTGGGCAGCGAATGATCGACGCGTTTCGTCACTCCAGTTTTGATCGAAGATGAAGTTTCCGAGAGAGTAGGCGATGAAGTGGCCGTTGTACCACTCGACACCCTGAGTCCAGTGCGGATGGGTGCCAATGACTGTTTCGGCGCCTGCATCGATACAGGCATGGGCGAGACGGCGCTGCTCGTCATTCGCATCATGCGTGTATTCCGTGCCCCAATGAAACCAAGGAATAACGACGTCAGCCTGAGCTTTTGCTGCTTTAATTT
>CAZTHB010000052.1:0-2732 GCA_964613485.1 uncultured Candidatus Saccharibacteria bacterium | reverse complement strand
AGCTGCGGTGTCTGCGTGAGAGCCAAGAAAAAATAGCTCAAGGAAGACACGAGAAACACACTCGCAGACCAGTCACGCCAATCAAGTGCAAAGGCTGCCATGCTCGCTCCTACTGTCCATATGACGACCGCCGCGTCCTGCATGTCTGCCACCTCAAAGTCCAGCTTACGAAGCACATATCGGCTGACGACCGTCAGCGGGAGTGCCAGGACAGCATAAGTAAGTGCGACCTTACCAATTGGCCACGAGCCAGCCACGAGATATGCCAGTATTAGATAAGGCAATGTAGTCAAGGCGACCAAAAACGCTGCGTAGACTTCATGCCGGCGAGTAAGCACATAGTGACCAGCTAATACTATCGCTGAGCCAATCGCCAATACTGTTCCTTGATGGCCATCCATCGGCACAAATGGCGCAATCAAACAAAGCACTACTGCAAAGGTTGCATAAATTGGCTTATGTCGTGCTTCAGGTGCAAATTTATCACCGGCGACGTAGCTTATAGCGACTATCAACAAAAGCGCTGCGATGACCCACCTTGCCACACCCCTACTATGTAGAACGAGACTAAAACCAAGCGGGAAGAGGCTCGTAGCCAGCGCTAGATATGTTACTTCAGCGTCCGTTTCGTCGAAATTTCGCAAACCAGCACAAGTCAGATAGAAGGCCGAGGTCAAAACCAGCTGCGTGCCAATCGCCCAGGTACCAAACTCTGACCATCCAAGTACTGATAAGCCAACCGACAATGGCACGAATATTTGGGCGCTAGTATCGAGCGCGCTCATAAGCTGCTTATCCTTCACTGCTCGAGCAAGCAGTGTATACGCCAAGCTCGTGAAGAGCATCATCCAGCCATACCAATACACTGGCGCATCGAGGGTAGCCGTAAGCGACTGAAAGAGCGAGACGGTCGTCAGGGCTGCAAAATATGCGATGTAGCTCTTGCGCAACAGCATATAGGTCGCAATCTGCAGGACAAGAGCAACGGCTGTGGTGACTACCCAGATCATTGCGGTTGGCTGGCCGTCGTAGAGTAGTGCCTGTACGGCAAGTCCCACCAGAGGTACCATCAACAATCCAATCGCTGCAAAGGTGACTCCAGCGGGCTGAAATCGCTTGGTGAACTTAAATAACCCAAGCCCTGAGCCATAAAAAGCTGCCGTTAGTAGGCCAAGCAATAAGACCTTGGTCATGCTATCAATTGCGCCATAATTACTACCGACAAAAGTACCAGCCGCAATAACAATCAAAAACGCACCCAAATATAAGAGTACGTTTACATTCTGCATCAGCTTCTGACTACGTTCGGCGAGCGAAGGACCAGTAGGCTCTGCCGGCTTAGTTGCAATTGGAGCGGAATCAACATGGGTAAGTGCCGGGGCATTCTGTGCGACTTGTGTTGGTGCGGCATTTTTCTTGGGGCCCTTTGCCATAAGCACCTGCATACCCAGACGAATCGACTGAGCTGCACGGTGAAGCACCTCGGATTCAACTGAGTCCTTCGTAGATTGTGCAAGTTGTTCAACACGGGCGGCGATAACTTCATCACCCACATTAGGCTGAGTCGCCGCAAATGCTTGCAGTTCATGCGTCGCCTGCAGGCGTGCTCGCCTCCGATTATCGTGTCGCACCAACGCAACGACACCAAGAATAGCGAGCACCCAAAACAGCAATTCGAACACAGCACCCTCCAAATGATTATCTTCAGTGTACGCCAGTGTGTCGGTTGGCGCAAAAAACTAATTCTTGGGGCGTGCTGACCGTTTCTGATAGATACGATATGGCGGTTGGGCGCGCAAGCGCTGATACTGCTCAGCGATACGTTCGGAGGCATCGAGCGCATGCAGATTGATGATATCCGGACGAATGCGCACAAACGCGGCTGGCTGCTGATTCTTTGGTTGTTGGCTAGTGTGTTTAAGGTGCATACGATACCCACGATCATCCCATGGGTCGAGATAGCGCCAACCACTCTTATCGATCGACTTACCGCCTCTGGGCCAGATCATATTTGGTGAACGCTGCTTCACATACGGTGATGCCTGCAAGATTTCACTCCAGATCTTGCGCCCATACACCGGCTCAGCCGTCAGTAACCAGTAAATCAAATGCGGCTCGTTCTCTTTCATGATGTCGCGCTCAAGTGGCACGCCGCGCGTCGTCAAAAACATACCGAGACTTATCTGACCCGCCTTGTGTTGCTCGGTCTCTATCAACGTAAACCAGGTGCTTATTCTCCACAAAAGCCCCTTCGCGACAAAAATCCTGCCCGGCGTAGTGACAATCAGAAAATCAATATCGCTCTCATCATGCACATTACCAAATGCCACACTATTCACTACCACCACAGCCCGCACAAACGGCAGAAGCCCAATCATCCGCCCGAACCGGCGCGCACGCTTCAATAATGCCTCTCGCTCCAACTGGCGTGAATCAACCCGCACATAGCGCATACCTCTGAGGCCATACCCGTCATTGATGCGTTGAAGTTTTTTCTCGAGGATGAGTTCACGCACGACCGCACTGACAGCCAAGTGATTAGCGCGTACTGGCAAGTAGCTCACCAGCCGCTCCATGCTTACTGGCAGGTTAAATACTCCAAAATATGTCACCATGTCGAGCACGGCTTCTTTTACGTCGGCGTGTTTTTTTACAGCATCCATCATCTGTATCTTATCTGGATATCAAACCAGAAACAAAAAATCCTCCCCTTCTTATGTGAAGAGGAGGAG
>CAZTHB010000051.1:0-2760 GCA_964613485.1 uncultured Candidatus Saccharibacteria bacterium | reverse complement strand
CTGATCGTAAGCGTGCCTATACTAAATCTCACGCTGTAAGCGCGAGCGAGACAAAAACCGTTAAGCGAATGTTAGGAGCTGCATAATGCGCGTAAAACGATCCGTTACAGCTCGTCGTCGACACAAGAAGATCCTCAATCTCACAAAGGGGATGGGACATACGCGTCGTGCATCATATCGTAAAGGTCATGAAGCTGTCCTCAAAGCACTCAGCTATAGCTACCGCGACCGTCGCAACCGCAAACGTGACTTCCGTGCACTTTGGGTAACGCGCATCAACGCAGCTGTACGTCCATTAGGCCTGAGCTATAGTGCTTTTATAGCTGGCTTGTCCAAGCAGGGCGTCAAGCTGAATCGAAAAATGCTTGCTGAGCTCGCCGTGCGACAACCACAAGCAATCGAAGCCCTCGTTGCAGCCCTCAACAAATAGTCTTTATTCTTGCTCAAATTCGTAAGGTAATTTCAGGTCGCCACTCTGCTCTAGATCATAAGTTATAGTGTTACCACTAACTTGCGCCCTAGAATCCAGGTTGGTGCGTGAGACTCTATACCCTGCGGGGGGTTGAATTTCAACACGCGTGCGCTGCGAGACAGCTCCAAACTGAAAGACAATATATTTCACGCCCTTCATCGATCGAGAGACGCTGTCTGCATTTGCTATATCGAAGCTAGCCTCTATAAAGCCCTCACTACTGATCGGTAGGGTCATCTCTTTCCGGTATACGGCCCACAAAGCCTCGCGATCAAGAGCATTACTGACTCCTGCGAGATCTGGATTTAATACCGAGCCTCGAGGCAAGAACATTTGCACTGACGATACATCTGTCCCAATGATGTCATTTCCTCCGCCCGTCCTGGGATCAATATATGACAACTTTTTATCTGCCGTATTTCGTCGCAAAATAGATACTTTGAGCGTATTACTCCCATCGGTGTTTAATCTGTAGCGAAGAGTATTCTCCTGCCGCACCAAGCCACTCCCCTTGCCGGCATCGAGGTTAGCTACGGCAATTAAGATTGAGTTCACTGTGCCTACCGCCATTTCATCAGAGTTTGTAATGACTCTAGGCGAGTCCCGATCAGTTTGCCCAATCTCTAGTAAAGCCCTTAGTCCTTTTCCTGATGCTGCGTCCTTTAATACTTCTGCAAGCTCATGAGTCTTCTCAAGCTCGAGCGTGAACACACGAGCAAGCAATGCATCACTCAATGCTCCGAGGATGTTTTTGGGGTCCTTGCCACTTATTGTCCGATCCTTCCCTGCCTCCACTTCCAACTGAATCGTTTCTAGGAGATTATCAGCCCGTATCTCCTTTTTGTACTCTTCTAACCATATAGGGCCCGTGATACGTAGGATTTGTTCAAGTATATCCGGTGTGATTTCTACAACATTATCGGTATTCACACCTGTTTCACGAGCATAAATATCGTGTGCCTCAGCCAGGTTCTTCTTTGTTAAAGGATGCCGTTGGCTGTTTGCAAGCCTGATATCACTCGTAAACCTGTTCATATACTCAGGAGCATCCAAGAATCCGCCTTTCTCTTCAATTCTATGATCATAGTAATAAACACTCCGTATCTCTTGGACGGTGATACTCTTTCCATTCCCGCGCAGTAACCCTACCGTTCCGACAAAACCCCCACCAACACGTATCTCGTTGTTATTGGCCAGTAAAACGAGTGTGCGTTTTGGTGAATTACTTTTTCCGAGGATTGCCTCGATCAACTGTGCAGCTGACTGATCTTGCTCCGAGCCACCCAACGGAAAACGAGAGCTGAGGCTCAACAATGGGTATAAGATTACAATCAGAAATGCGCATATTAGTATAAAAACGAGCAAGATATGTAAACACTTATTGCGAATAAGTGTCTTGTCTAATTTCATAGAATACTAGGAGCCCACTATTTGTTGGATCTCGTTTATGAATCGCTGACGCCCGAACAGATCAGCCCGCTCACGTAGAGATGTTTTGCTAAATTTCTTTGTAGAGCAGTGAGACAATGCTTGCGCAAAAGCCCGCGCAGTCTGCCTTTCGACTAATAGGCCTCCTTCGGTACCAACCGTCTCGAGCGCACCACCTTTTGCGTAAGCAATCACTGGGGTGCCAGAGGCCATAGCCTCCACCGGGGCGATGCCGAAGTCCTCTTCACCAGGAAAGAGAAAAACATCAGCATGCTGTAAGTATGCCTCTACCTCTGAGTCGGGTGCTTCTCCAAGAAAAACAGCGCCTGCACCCGCCAACTTACGAAGCATAGCTTCTTGTGGCCCGGCGCCAATCACAACAATGGGATACTGAGCCAGCTTTGCAGCCTCTACCGCAATATCAACTCGCTTATAGGGCACCAATCTACTTATCACGAGCGCATAGCGTTCTGGAGCCAGTCTCGGTCGAGGATGGCGCTTCATAAATCTTTCACCATCAACGATTGGGTATACCACTGTACTGTCCCGGTCGTAATATTTCTTGATACGCTTTTGTACGTGTATTGAGTTGGCTAGAACTACATCTGGCCGTTGTGCTGCCGCATAATCCCATTCTCGAGCGCTTACGATAGTGCGTCGCAGCTGCCATCTTGCCAGCGGATCCAAGAGTCCGAATCCGGGGTTCTCAAGATACTGATCATAGTGACTCCAAAGATAACGTGTCGGCGTATTCATATACGAAATATGCTTGGTGCGCTCGCCCGTGATGATGCCTTTAGCTTCTGCAGTTGTTGATGAGATCACGATATTGTACTCACTAAAATCTAACTGTTCAAATG
>CAZTHB010000050.1:0-2810 GCA_964613485.1 uncultured Candidatus Saccharibacteria bacterium | reverse complement strand
TAAACTGCATACGCTTTACTTTCGGTTTTTCAGCTGCGTATCATGTGTACAAAGAATTATTATTCATAAATGGGGGAACGCTTCATGGAGCGCACGGTGTATATATTGAGTTATGTATTAATTGCACTGGTAGGGTTCATGCCACTATCTGCCTACGCAGAGAGTGACGCCTCGGTTGTTATTCGCGAAGTGTATGTTGGCAGTCCAGCTGATGCGAGTGACGAGTATATTGTATTGCACAACAATGCTGATTCAGTCATTGACCTCGCAGGTTTGGAGATTGAGTATAAGTCAGCGACAGGCAAGAGTTGGGTTCGTAAGGCGGTAGTTGGGGAGTCAAAATTGCTTGCGGGGCATGCAGATATTACCTTCGCCACTAAGCGCGCACATGATGTAGCGCTGAGTGACGGGCTCGCGCAAGCAGGTGGAAATTTGCATATTGTGCAGAACAGCCTCGTGCTCGATCAGTTTGCATGGGGCTCTGGGGATAGTCCAGAAACTATCGCAGTACCCGCGCAAAAAGCAGGCATGGCACTCGAAAGAATATGTGATGATTCGAGCGGTATATGTACCGATACTGATAATAATGCGCAAGACTTTACAGGTATGGTAGTCGAAGTGCCGCAACCTTCCGGTACTGGCGGAGCGCCAGGCAAAGGCGGTGACACAGGTCAGCCCGCAGCTATCAATGAAGATTATGCGATCGAAATAACAGAATTGCTGCCTGACCCAGCTAGTCCACAAACTGACGCAAAGGATGAATATGTGGAGCTATATAATGCCGGCACGAACGTCGCAGCATTAGTGGGCTGGAAATTAACCGACGGTAAGAATGCCTACAAGCTTGATGCTCTGACGATTGAGCCGGGTAGATATGTTGCACTGTACTCTCGCGATACAAAGCTTACGCTTAATAATGAGGGAGATCAGATTTCCCTACTGCGACCAAGCGGTGAGACAGAATTTATTACGCCAAATTACACTAAGGCAGAATCGGGCATGTCATTTGGGGCAACTGCAGAAGGGTGGGGCTGGCTAGAAACACCCACTCCCGGTGCAGCAAATGCTAGTTTATCGCAGTCGGCGAATAGCGAAAGCGCAGCTACAAAGGCCAAGTCTACAAAAACGGCCAAGGCAACATCTACGAAGAAAACAGCGAAAGCTTCGAGCGCAAAAACAGGCAACATTGCGAAAGCGAGTCAGGGCAATGACGCAGCGGAGGGCGGAGCAGCCGAAGATCGTCCGGCAACACCTTGGGCTTGGATACTAGCCGGATTGGGCTCACTTACGGTAGGATATGGTGCATATGAGTACAGACCAGAAATTCTCAGTTTCATCACGAAGCTCCGAGCAAAGCTTGGCGCTGGGAAATAAATTCGCGAGCATCCTCAAGCTTGGTGATGTAGTTGAGTTTGTAGGAGACCTTGGCGGCGGCAAGACGACGTTTATCAAAGGCATAGCGCAGGGGTTAGGGATTGTGCAAACCGTGACGAGTCCTACCTATAATATTCAGCGATCATATAAAATCCCACGAGACGGTACGCTTGAGCATTATGATCTGTATAGACTCGGTGAAGATGAAATCCTCCTTCAGGAAATGGAAGAAATAATCGCTGCCAAGGACGCAATTATCGTAGTTGAGTGGGCTGATCATTTTGCCGAACATCTCATCGAAGATCGATATGTGGTCCGGGCAAGGTTCATAGACGAAGACACTCGAGAGTATGAGTTTGAGGCCACTGGGGATTCCACGCGTGATAGGCTGGCGGGTATTCGCTCTGACATGGAGGCTACGGTATGATCTTGGCATTGAGGACCGACAAGCCGGAGGCCGAGCTTTATTTACTCGATTCGGATGGTAAAAAAATCGCTAAGCATGTCTGGGAAGCACATAGGCAACTGGCCGCTACCTTGGTTGAGACTATTCAGTCATTCCTGAAGCAAAATCGGCTTGAGGCAGCTAGCCTTACGGGTATCGTTGTATTTACAGGTGCGGGTTCATTTACGGGCTTGCGTATCGGGACGACTGTTGCGAATGTTCTGGCTTACGCGCACTCATTACCAATAGTCGCCGGTGAAGGAGACGGCTGGGTGACTGAAGGACTTACGAAACTTCCTACTTCTAAGTCGGGCACATATGTAGCCCCGAAGTACGACAAAGAGCCAAATATTACGAAACCGAAGTAAGTTACAGGGTTAGATGAGTTTACGCAGGGCCTCGAAAAAATTCACCGGGCTGTCCCATTTAGCTTCCTCGACAGGGTCTGATCGATCGAAATCATCGACGGTCATGTACTTTACTTCATATTGGGAATGTATACATGCCGATTGCGGGTCGAGCTTGGCTCGGTAGATAATCCATAAAGCATGTTGTCTATAGGTCTGATTAATCGAGGGAATAATTAACGATGGTTGCTTGTCTATTTTCACCTCGCAGCCAATTTCTTCACGTATCTCGCGTCGCAACGCATCGTGCAGATTCTCACCCCATTCCAGGCCTCCGCCGGGTAGGTCCCATGTATCTTGTTCTCGTACAACTAGCAGTTGATTCTGTTTGTTCGTAATGAGAGCCTTCACACTGACTCGGTAATATGAGTTTGGCACATTTGGACCCATCTTCATGCATGAATCATACGATCGAGTGCGTTGGTAGTCAAAAATCAGATATTCAATAACACATCCGGAGCTTACATCTGGGTATATAATAGTGAGTATGAAGCGGGCTGAAATAGCAATAAGTATCAAGAAGCTCAATAAGTCGTTTGGCAGTAAGCACGCATTGCGAGACGTCACATTTGCAATTCCTAAGG
>CAZTHB010000049.1:0-3025 GCA_964613485.1 uncultured Candidatus Saccharibacteria bacterium | reverse complement strand
CATGAGCCTGCTCGATAGAAGTTAAATGACTAACTAGATCACGAGCTTGTCGCTCCGCCGTATCCGCTTCTGGCTCCAATGCCGCCGCTTCTTGCTTGAGTATATTTACTTGATCGTAGATTTGCCGTGACCTTTGCTCCATATCCTTTCGAACTTCTTCTAACTCACCGACTTCTGGCAATTTCTGATCCGCATCTCTGCGCAAATCATCGACTTTTTGATTGAGTTCGTCTGGTGACATCAAATTATACATCCTCCACTACGACATCGTCGTCTCTCGCGACAGTCTCTCTTCCGATACTAAATACGCTATGTATGACCCACCCTATAAGGGCGACGACCACTATGGCTACCAGAGTTTCAATCTCAAATCGCGCAACACCAAGCTGTTGCTCGATCGAAAACAAGCCAAGAAATGGACGAGTTAACGGGTCAGTAAGGGCATACACAAACTGTGCGAAAGCATTACTCTTATTAGCACCAAACAATGCTAAGATCATCCGGATTATAAGTAAGCTTGTGAGTATCGATAAAGCAGCGTTTATCACACGACGCAAAACTAGATTTGAAGTATCTTGATTATTTATATGCGAGACTCGTCGTACTAGCTGTGCCATAGTTATTTCCTCCATATAATGTAACCATATTGTGAATCCTCGGTAGATAGAGCGCTATGAGGTATCTTACACTTACATATAAAATACCCCAGACAAAGTCTGGGGCGGATACAGAGTATTACCTCGCTTGATTGATGAGCATGATCCTGACGACGCAATCACGCGGCTCTGACTCCCCACCCTTGGTATGGATGAGGGTCATACCGGCTGGAATGCCGAGCCATTCGTTGAGCAGCTCGTGCGCACTCCCCGGCGCTGGCATCGCATCATCTCGCATGATGATGTCGAGCATGCCATGGTAGAAGTGAAGATGATGAGCCAGTAGATGGAAGGTGGCATCCTGAGACCGACGACAGCCCTTGATGACTTCAGTCTCCATGAATGTCAACAGGTGTCGAGAGTCAGCCGGCATCGCCGCGTACTGAGCACTTGCGAGCTCGCGGTTGATCTGCGTGATCAGACGCCCAAACAGGTCTTGGTGTGTGGTTGCGGCCTGATCTGCTTCGTCGAACATCGTCGCATCGACTTGGGCCGAATCGAGTAGTAGGGTCATGACAGCTCCTCTTGTAGGTGCGAATACAAACAGGTGGGGCTATCGTAGCCCCACCTGTTGCAATCTGTCAAATACAAGCCGGTGATCAGATAATGCCATTACCCCCTTGTGATTGATTATCTTGTTGCATCTGCTGCATCTCAGCTTGTTGCTCTTGCATGGCACGTTGCTCGAGCTCAGCAGCATGGCGGCCTTTTTCATCAATTTGAGATTGCAAATTGCGCAGCTCGTTCTGATGCTGTTCCATCTGACGTTGCAGGTCTTGTATTTGCTGATTATGTTGCATTACCTGTTGCTGTAGACCCTCGATATCCCGACGAATCTGCTGGGCTTCTTGTCGCGTCTGATCTGCACTCATGCTGTCTTCATCCCCTTCATTATCTTGCTGTAACAATCAACGCAAATGTGAAATTTCTTCACTGTAGATTGTGCATCGGGCGGACTCAATAAGATCGCGCCAAACTCCTTAAGTTCCTCTCCGCACTTGTCACAAATTGGTCGAATTGCCATATACCCTCGCTATTTACACTCATTATACACTGCCAAAAATCTTGCTTGCCACTCGATCGGTTAGCTCGTAAATGCGCTGCTCCTCATCTGGCGTAAAAACACCTTGCTTAACATCTGCTATCGCACGACTATTGCGCTTAAGTATATGCATCTTATCGGACGTAATCGCAGACACATTCTTACTTGATGTGTACTCTTCTACCTTTGACTTAATGGCGGGCGTAAAGGCAAGATCAAGCTTCTTATATAACTTGCTCAATTCTTTTAGTGGCCTTGTCGCCAATGCGTGATGCTGCACAACGATAAATCGAGGGTTGCGCTCAACGAACGATTGCAAAACAGCGTTTATGGCAGTCCAGAGCAGGGCTTGTCGCTCAAGCAAAGTCAGCTCCTGACCTAAATGCCCTAACACCTCCTCAGGCAGGTATAATTCTCTAAGTTTCTCCTGACTCGCCAATTCTTCGAGCGAATGCACTAATCCTAGGCGTCGCATACTTGCGATCGTCGGTAGTGGCTTGCGCATAATCACCACTACATCAAAATCATACTCTCTGTGCAGATACTCGCTACCCAGGCTTGCCATTGGGTCCTTCAGTAAATATCTCTGCACCAATGGATTGGTCGTGGATTTGATATAGCTATAATTACTGCCGCTCCCAAAAAGCATACGACCGACTGCTTCAGATTATTCGCTCCACTTGGAGGCAGAGATTTAAAATTTGCTTTGCGCGACAACAAAGCCTCAACCATATCTCGATACACTTGCTCTTTTTGCATCCCCTGATGTATGTATGGAAACTCATACTCGAGATCGTCTAACCCAAAATCACGGTTAAAAGGCTCTCGTATATACCCCACTTCGGTTGGAAAAGATAAAACTTTACCAAGAAAAGTAGTGCCGCTACGCGGGCATCCAGTCACCAATATATGACGCTTCTTTTTTGTCTGGTTGTTCATAAATAGTCATACACCCCAATATAGTCTCGCGTCGTTGCGAATACCTACATTATATATGCTTACCCCCTCTTAAACATTCTGTTAGTTTATCAATTGTTCAGTGATACAGTTAGCTATTCTCTTCGCAGTGCAATGATTGGGCTGATACGCGAAGCTCGACGTGCCGGAAAAGCGACCACGATGAGTGCCACTACGATAGCAAAGACTAAGCCGGCCAGCGCCAGCCAAGCAGGTAAGAAGAATACGCTAAATGATTCTTTCACACCCCGTGATGCGGCTAAATTCACCGCAACACTATTAATAGTGCCGCCTAGCAACCATGCCATGAGTACACCAGAACCAGTACCGATAAGTGACAAGAGAATGGACTCGACGATAAACAGCCGGC
>CAZTHB010000048.1:0-3092 GCA_964613485.1 uncultured Candidatus Saccharibacteria bacterium | reverse complement strand
GAGCGACAAGCTCGTGATCTAGTTAGTCATTTAACTTCTATCGAGCAGGCTCATGGAGATTGAGTGACTAGTCTTCCGTAGAGTACGTGCTTGATTCTGGCGGTGCCCCATCCTAGTCTAAGCATTAGGACGATATGTTTTCTGATACTATGGTCTCATGACTGGTCGCACACATGATCTCATCGCATTTACGGGGTTGCTCGCCGCTACAATCGTATATCCGCCTGCGCAGCTTACCCTTGGTACCGCCGTTGCAGCCGTATTGGCGAACCAAATTGGTGGTATTACTCCCGATATCGATCAGCCGACAGCACCTTTTTGGCGCAATCTTCCCATCGGTGGTTTTATTGGCAAGATCATAAGTAAGATGCTTGGTGGGCACCGCTTTATCACTCATTCACTGCTTGGTTTATTCTTGTTTGGATTTCTTGCGAAGCTTCTGCTGGGATTTATACATCCAATATTTCCACGCATCAGTATGGATCTGGTGTGGTGGGCATACGTGGTTGGCATGACATCCCATCTTATCATCGACACATTTAGTAAAGAGGGGGTGCCGTGGCTACTGCCTATACCGATCAAATTTGGCATCCCGCCTGTTCGTGCTTGGCGCATAACGACTGATCATCGGTTTGAAAACTGGGTACTCTTCCCTGGTCTCGTGGTTGTGAATCTGTACTTAATTGCAGCCAATTACTCATTATTTGTAAGTTTGCTGCATCGCGTCTAAAAAGCTAGTGTTTATACGTTGAGAGTTGTATACTTGCATGTAAGAGACCTTGCATGATGCACACAAAACCGTATATTACAAAAATTGGTCGCACACTCCTCCTGGCGTTAATGATACTCACACCAGCCGTGGCTGCGCGCGTCGTCCCTACGGCTCACGCTGCCGGCTGCGCGACAGGGGAGATTGGGTCCGTCAATACTTCATTTATCCTTGGATCAACTGAAGCAGATAGTTATAAGCCATGGCTTCAGCTTAAGGGGTCTTCAACTGCAACCGTAGCCGTCGAGGTTGATGGCGTAACCTGCTATACACAGAGCGTTTCGGGCTTGAATACTTCGACATGGAAGTGGGTAAGTATCGGCTCAGCTCAAGCTATCGGAGCCGGTTCACATTCGCTTAAGGTAAAAGTCTATACTGATGGCACGTCATTGCTAAGTGGAAGGCTCATCAATGATAGCTGTATTCCTATGGGCGATGGTAGCAATTGTAATACTGTCGTTGTGACATCGGCTCCACCAACTGTAACCTCCGCTCCTCCAACAGCCACTCCGAAGCCACCAACAGCCACTCCGGCTCCTCCTACTGTAACCTCCGCTCCTCCAACAGCCACTCCGAAGCCACCAACCACTTCGCCAACTACTGTCTATCAAGTAGGCACCTATAATGATAGTCTGCTGACTTATACCGGCTCCTGGTCTGTAGGGGATAATGGTAATGGGGTTTACAACAAATATCAGGGCGATGACCGATATTCCTCAGCTGCTGGATCGATCGCAACCTTCAGGTTTAATGGTGCTGGCGTGACAATATACGGCGCCAAGGCTCCGTGGCATGGTCAAGCAGAAGTCAGTATCGATGGTGGTACTGCCCAGGTGATTGATCTTTATAGCGCTACTCGTTCTGACCAAACACTTCTCTTCTCGACTGCAGGTCTGTCGTCGCTCACTGACCACATTGTATCGATAAAGGTACTCGGTACCCGATCATCATTCAGCAGTGGTAATACTGTTGCCCTCGATAAAATAACAGTTGACCCTCAACCAACGACCAATCCTCCTGGCGCAAAGACAACCAACAACCCTGCATCAAAATAATATCTAGCAACATAAGATTCGCTGTATGTTGTGTAGGGTAAAGAACTAGATCCTGATCTTAATGTATTTCCCTAGTTTACCAATAGTTCATATTCTGTCAGCTTCTTGCATGTTCGATGAGCGCGAATGAATATGAGTCGTCGAGTCAACCAACAGCACTAGTTATGTAGTACTCTGCTAGACGCAGCCTCGCCGGAGTTCACTATCTAAATATATTGATTAGACTTTGTCGAAGAGTTCATCTTTGCGCTCAAGGACGTCCTTCGCAAGAATCTGCAGGCTTGCGGCAACCGGTATGGCGACAAGCGCGCCGAAGAAGCCCGCGAGTGATGCACCTAGCAGAGCTGCAACACCTACGACGAGAGGGGAAATCGATACGCTCTTAGCATATACAAGTGGCTGCAAGATGTTGTTTTCTATTTGTTGGTAGACGATGAAGAAAATAATCGAGATGACACCGGCTGGGATGCCTCCGAAAGCGAGGACGAACAGCGAGACAACTACAGCGGCAAGTGTGGCTCCGATGAGTGGCACAAGATCTAGTAAGCCAACGAGTATACCGAGCGCGAGCGGCGATGGTATACGCATAATGAGTAGGAAGATAGTGGTGACTACTGCGGCAACGATACTGGTAGCGACATTTCCGGCTACAAAGCCACTGACTGTATCGTACATATCCTGGGCGATCGCTTTGCGGGCTTCGCGACGGCGAGGTGATTGATAGCGCCAGAGAATCTCCATCCATCGTGGCCCCTCGATGACCATAAAGAATGTGAGCGTGAAGATGGTGATGAGCGCGATAACGCCTGATGCAATGCCGCCGAGCCATGCACCAGCATTACTGAGACTGCCGAGGATCTTGTCCTGGTTGGATGTAACGATGTTTTGTATATCGAGGCTGCGGAGGAGTGAACCAAATGACGAGTTTGAGGTGACCAGGTTCTCCCAGTAGGTCGGGAAATTACGCACTAAGTTAGAGAGTTGCTCAATAAGCGGAGGGGTGAGTACCACGACCATATAGATGAAGATGCCTAGACAGCTTAGGAGGAGGATAAAGAGTGCTAGGCCGCGATTTTTTTTGGGCATGAAGCGAGCCAGCCAATCTGTCGCAGGCGTAAGGGCGAGGGCTAAGAAGAATGAAATCGCGAGCCAGATTAGCTGAGTTTGTAAGATGATCGCGACCTCGATGCTTGCTACAAAGAGCAAAATGGTCGTTAATACACGCATGACAGTACGCGTACTGATGACGAGCTCTGTGCGATTTCGGG
>CAZTHB010000047.1:1841-3182 GCA_964613485.1 uncultured Candidatus Saccharibacteria bacterium | reverse complement strand
GAAACCTCACCATACCGTATTTTGTATGCATGGTCAATAATCGTTATATATTTTGTAATCAATAAAAAGTGAAGCCCTAGACAGAGTCAATATTGGTGGACCTACTAGGTCGTCTTTCGCGGCGCGACGTCGCACCTGGTTCACAGTCTCCCCCACGTGCTCCTGGGCTACGGGGTGCGACGATCGTCGCGTCAGCACCTCGCGACCGTCGTCCCGCACGTCGCCTGAGCACCAGCGAAGCCGAGGAGATGGTCAGTCTCTACCGTGATGGCGAGACGATTGTGGCACTTGCTGCTCGCTTCGGAGTCGATCGGTCAACGGTCATGCGACAGCTACGCAAGGCTGGGGTCCCGAAGTACGCAGGTTGGACCGACCAAGTCACCGATGACGCTCGTGCGCTCTACGAAGCAGGACACTCTCTCGCCGACATCAGTCAGCTGATCGGCTGGCCTCCGACGACGATCGGGAGACATCTGAAGGCTTCTGGCGTGAAGATGCGGCCGAGAGGGTGGAGGCAACTCTTGATTGACACCGAGACAGTGTTACCTAGACAATTACCATACACTACTGATGAAGCAAATCGAGAGAAACATCCTATATAGAGCGCTTGTAATGATCGGGGGGCTTTGGGCTGGCATTTGGACGGTCTATGCCCTAGTTCGGGAACTGTTAAAGGCACCAGGCTGGGTCCAGATTCCTATAGTTCTTCTTGTAATCTTGTTGCTACCGCTTCTCATCCGTCGTGGAAGAATTAGTAGACTTACTAAGAAATCGTCAAATGAAGCAGCGCATCCTTCCGCAACAAGTGACCCCAGTAAGAGGTTCGAGGAGTTGCTTCCTGACACAAGATCACTCAGAAGGTGGCATAGTGCTTTGCTGGCAGTCGCCAATGAATGGGCACACGATGTAGTTATAGGCACCTCAGAATTAAGAATCGGAATGTCGTCATCTGGCTGGAGAGTATACGAGCTCACGTATGGGTCCAAGTGGAAAGGGCTAATTGCAAGTTCCCAGATTGGTATTGCTGATAGATTCAACGAGGTACGTCACAAATATAGCAGCAGCCTAATAAGTAATACGATACAGCCGTTCTTTCTGAAATACCCAAAGTGGAGAAAGGCTGTACTTCGAGCTTACGAATCAATTCGAGAGTCGCTTGATGAAGAAGCAGGTGTGAGCATCCATCAAGGCTACCGACTAGATCGAGAAGTATTGATGATTCGCTTTCATTACAAAGTAGGAAACGTTCCAGAGATCACGGAATTCTGGTTTGATGGAACTGTACTCACGCATCTGCAAGCAGAAGAACATAAAGCGGCAGAAGGACTCTCTCCCCAAGAA
>CAZTHB010000047.1:0-1831 GCA_964613485.1 uncultured Candidatus Saccharibacteria bacterium | reverse complement strand
TTTTGGAAGTGTAGTCACGCTTCTGTATGCTTACGAAATTTGTGTGTGTGTTGTGAACTAGGAACTGATGGCGGCAAGCGACTCTGTTGAGTCTCTCCATCGAGCCTCCTCGGCGTTCTGGATGTGAAGTCTTGAGCAAGCGACAGACGGCCGCCTCTCATTGACCGAGAGCTCATTATCTGCGATGACGAACATAGACCTCCAATAGAGGTCTACAATTCGTGCTTGATTGGTTTCACCAATCTGGATAGGCTGTCTTTAATACCCCCAAAAGATGGCTGTATTAAAGGCGTCCTACTGGTGGCTGCGGGTGGAATCGAACCACCGACCTTTGGCTTATGAGTCCACTGCTCTAACCCCTGAGCTACGCAGCCGCGATTGTGTCAATTAACCCCTGAACACGTTATGTAGTTATACCAGATCGAGCAACACAAATCTAGCCCCTAGCTCATATCCTGACGTTCGATCACGAATGAAATCTTATAGCGCAATATAGGGAAGGTTACGACATGCAAATGATGCCAAAACGTGTAATGAATACGTGGGTTCTCTTCGATCAGTGGTCGCTTGTGGCGCAGGTAGTCGAAATACGCATACGTGAGCAAAGTAAGTATCGCTAAGGCAAGCGGCACAAGAATATATACTAGCGCTATACCGACTTGCGGTAGCCCAATACTACCAGCGATAGCTAGGCCAATCGGATCGACGATAATACTATTCTCTTCACCGTCCTCATCAAGCGGACCACCATCCTTGATGTCGTACTCAACCTTCAGAACTGCAGCGCCGAACATGCTCGTCTTCGTGATCGTAGCATCAGGGACATCTGAGAAAAGCTCAGAGGTGTAGTTATACTTCCGTACACTGTACTTAGCTGCATTATCATCAACAAATACATATTGCGTTATGCGGGCTGTTGCCCCCTTCGTGCAACGCAACGCATAATCTACCAGCCCAAACGGATACCCATGAGTAAGGTCCGGCTTTCTAAGCGCAGTGGCACTAATATCGTCAGCCCGTGCCGTATCCGCACAACCAGACATAATAAACACTATTCGTGTCCCATTCTGAGATGCTTGAGAGATGAATGACGTTACATTTGACTGAAGCTTATCGGCTACCCCATCGCCATTGGCGTCACCACTATTCGGACCAGCGTCTTCCTCGGGATCCGTAATGGTATCGCCATCAGTATCTTGAGTGCCACCAATGATGCGATTAGACGAAAACTCACTCGTCGAACCGATGCCATTATATTGCGTCCCGCCAACCACTGTAGCTGTAGCGGTGATCGCCCTATACGCTGCTGTCTGCCCCTGCGGGACAGAGAGTGTAACTGTTTGGTTGGTGCCGGCGTCAACAGTAACTGCATCAAGATATTCTTCGGCAGGGCCAGCGTTCGCGATATTGGTTGATGTCGTTATATAAAACTCCACGCGATAGCGTCCTGCCTGCGTAGAGATATCGGGCGTATTGAGGTCAAAGTTGACCGTCACCTGATTATTGCGCTGAGTAGCGGACTTAATGATTGGCGAATTCAGCAGATTATTCGGCTCCCCTACAGTCGAAGTTGCATTCGGAGGATTCAGGCCAACCAAACCGAAGTTCAGCGTTTGCTCATTACCGTCGAGCGTCATAAGCTCGATTGGTAAATCCGACTGCGTTTGACCATCGGCTAAAGCAGCGGGCTGTATTGAGCCGAATGTGTTGCCAATAATGGCATTACCCTGTGCCGGATCAGCAAGCTCCCCATTATACCTTTGTGGTTGCACCACCACCCCCGCTCCAGATGTACCTCGAATAACATTACCAAAATCAGGCGCGCCAGCAC
>CAZTHB010000046.1:0-3254 GCA_964613485.1 uncultured Candidatus Saccharibacteria bacterium | reverse complement strand
TAAGTGCTGAAAGAGCCGGCTTTACGACAATTGTTATCGACCCCGCAACAGACATCGACATTCCCGGGCTCGATGGGCTGACCATCTTACGTCCACATACGCTAAGAGAGTTATATTTACACCTACTGGGTGAGACGACCCTTGAGCCATGGCGATGTGCACGGAATAAGTTACTGATCGTAGCCAAGCATCAATCGGGCGACACAGGACACTTCGGCCACATTCGCGGACAACTGACCGCAAAGCGAGCACTGCAAATCGCTGCCGCCGGAAGGCACAACCTCCTTATGATTGGACCTCCAGGCGTAGGAAAAACACTTCTTGCACAAAGCCTACCCGAACTACTGCCGCCGGCAGATCTTGAGGAGGCAAAAGAGATTCATTACATTCACTCACTGGCAGGAGAAAAACCTCCCACCCCTTTTGGCACGCGACCGTTTCGCGCTCCCCACCATAACGCAAGCCAACATGCACTGATTGGCGGTGGGTCACGCCCACGTCCTGGTGAGATTAGTCTTGCGCACCGAGGAGTCCTCTTCTTGGATGAGCTACCTGAGTTCCCTCGTACTACCCTTGAAGCCCTCCGACAACCGATAGAAAACGGTGAAGTCCACATAGCCCGTACATCCATGTCGGCCATCTTTCCTGCTCAAACACTAATAGTCGCCGCCATGAATCCCTGTCCGTGTGGCCATTATGGTTCTTCGCAACAGACATGTAGCTGCTCGATACCTCGCGTACAAAACTACCAAAAGCGTATCTCCGGGCCCTTGCTCGACAGATTTGATCTAATCATCTATTTAGAAACGGAAGCAATTGATGTAAAAGATACTACAATAAATACATCGGTCATCGGCGTACAAGCTCAGGTAAAGAATGCGGCTAGTCAACAAGCAAAAAGATTTGACCACCTGCCCATCAGATCAAATGGCGAGATCAGCTATCAGTACATAAGAAATATGATAACACTCGACCCGGAAGCAGAGCGACTCCTCGAAAGCCTTACCAAACACACAGACATGAACCAACGATCAATCCAGAGGATCCAGCGTGTGGCGCGCACTATCGCGGACCTTGAAGGCAGCGAACAGATACATAAACACCATTTAGCGGAGGCAATGCATTACAAGCAGCGAAAATATACATGCGAGCCACAAGCTGAATTACCTGCCCTGTCTACAGCTTGATAATGTCAGTCAGACGCGCCTCTACACCGGCCCGCTCAAACAAGAGCCATAGTCCTACATACAAAACCACAATAACACTTGCCGATACAAGTAGGTGTACCAACTCCCTACGTACGACCTTCGACTCAGCAGCCGTCAACTCGGTAGTCATGATTGACTCATTACTCATTGCCGTTGAGGGCTTAGCCTTCTTGGACTTATTATGCTTTACTGCCTCAACTGAGGAGCGCTTATCGAGTGTTGAGCTGCCCTTTGTCGATACAGACGGAGCCTTTCGAGCTTGGTATTTGAGATGCTTCTTATTTGCTGCCATTTCGATAGTAATTGTATCTGAAACCTTTTGCGATTGCCAATAGTTTCTCGAAGAGACTATAATAATCAGTCAACGGAGGTGTATTGTGGAAGCAATTAGTATTGGTCTCTTGATAGCACTTATTGGCCTAAGCGGCTATCTTTGGCATCGCATTATACGTATAGAACGTAACTTTGGTAGTTTCTTTAAATCGACAGACACCAAAGAATCAATTATGGCACGCCTTAACAGGTATGCCGACCAAGAAGCCGATCAATCTAAGCGACTCTCACAGCTGGAATCACACACAGAGCAGCTTCAGAAACTTGCAGAGCATGGGCACTCGCGCATTGGCTTTGTGCGCTTCAATCCATTTGCCGACACCGGCGGTGACCAAAGCTTTTGTCTTGCAGTTCTCGACTACCAAGGAAATGGGTGGGTTGTATCAAGCATCCATGCCCGCACAGGATCACGCGTCTACGCGAAACAAATCATGCTAGGCCAAAGCTCACACAATCTATCAGATGAGGAATCGACTGCGGTCACCAAAGCATTGAAGCAAAATCCGTATAAAGAGGCTCATGGCAAATAATAAGCTCCCGTTTGACTACCGCACCAACGCTGCAATCTACTTGTCTGCTTTCGTTACCGGCAGTGTACAGATAGACTCGACTGAAGATGTTGTAATTGATGCAACAATATTTGGCACAATCATCACATCTGGCTTCTGCGAAATAACCGAGAACGGTAACTTCGAAGGTGATATACACGCCCGCACGCTGCAGGTCTTTGGAGTAACAAATGGTGAGCACTCAGCCAATGACGCCATACAGATAAAGAGGTCTGCTAAGATTCGGGGATTGTATACTTCACCGACCATCCATATCGAACCCGGATCAATAGTTAACGCACGCATACATCATCGCGCTAATACTGATACGGGGCCTCTATGATTATTTACGCTATACAAACGAACTTGCCCGATGCGGAGCGAGAACTCATCGAACGGTTGGTAGATTCTGCCGCACGAGAGCAACGTCTCCAGATAAAAGTTCATCCTATTTCTCGCATCGCAAATCTTTCGGAGCAAAAAGAAATCACCACCCTGCTATCGATTGGCGATATTCTGTGGCATACGCGCTTCCTTGGAGCCGCCTCACCCCTCCTGCGCGCCAATCATGACCTAGTACTTGCTCAAATAACCCCCCGAACAACTAAAATACCCATTCCTCGCCTACTAGAAGCTACATTACGGCGACAGATCAAGAGTGAAATGCAGATCATAGCCGCCCGCAAAATCGCAAAAATGCCCGTGTATTCCTGTGGACCATATCTATTTTTACAATCGCTGGAACTAACCACTCACCAGACTCTCGCAACGCGGATACATATTTCTGCAGGTCTCGGTAAATCATCCTATCAGTTAGCGTGCCCGGGTAGCCACATACGCCTACACCCCTACGATCAACCAAATAACGAAGCTACACCTAGCCTTCAGCTGCACATACTCCAAGGCACCACGTCAAAACCAAAGAACGACAGTGCGCTCCTTTCGATCGTAAAGGAGGCAATCCCACTTCAAAATCAGCTTGAAGACGTACTCCACATACCAATATCACGAGCTGACATTCGCTCAGAATCAGAGCTGCACTTCGAACACAACAACGAACAGCGCATAGGTCGCCACTTCAAAATTGAAACTCTTCCCTGGCAATTACGGGTAATTACTCCAAAAACTTCGCCTAAGGATATTGATTAATCTGGAGTTTTCTTGT
>CAZTHB010000045.1:0-3433 GCA_964613485.1 uncultured Candidatus Saccharibacteria bacterium | reverse complement strand
GAAATTGAAGTCGAAGAAGTTTTGTATGCAAAACAGCTTGATGCAAAAATTATTCTTGCAAAAATTACCGATGTGTTTCCTCATCCCGATGCAGATCGTCTGCGACTGGTAGATATCGAATATGGAGTGAAAAAGCATGAACGTGTAGTATGCGGTGCACCAAATGTAGCTGTTGGCCAACGTGTGGCATGGGTGCAGCCCGGATCGATTTTGCCTGACGGTACTGAGATTAAGCGTGCGGAGATACGTGGTCAGCTCAGTGCAGGAATGCTCGCGAGCGCCAAGGAATTACATCTGTCTGATGACCACTCAGGAATTCTTGAGCTAGAAGAAGATACCCACCCTCTTGGCACATCATTGTGCGACATTGTGTTTTTGAGCGATGTCCTTGACGTGAAGACACCTGCGAACAGATGGGATTATCTAGGTGGGGAGGGGATAGCGCGTGAAATATCTGCCTATAGCCAGATCACGCAATTTGCGCAGCCCGAGCGTACCCAGTATGTATATCAAAACACTGATGTCGCAAAAGTCAAGGCTAGGGAAGAGAACCGTCGCTTTATGAGCGCGCGCCTACACGTTGATAATGAT
Organism: uncultured Candidatus Saccharibacteria bacterium; assembly: GCA_964613485.1. Taxonomy (GTDB): domain Bacteria; phylum Patescibacteriota; class Saccharimonadia; order CAILAD01; genus JADZGC01. The sequence continues at coordinate 2,842 of CAZTHB010000045.1, read as the reverse complement.
GTAAAAACTCCTGCATGGCTTGTGGATAACTTGCTGGCAAACGGATTTGTGCCGCATAACCCGGTTGTTGATATTACAAACTATGTCATGCTTGAGACCGGTCAGCCATCACATGCTTATGATGCTCGCAAGTTGCATGGTCCCCTGGCGGTTCGGTTTGCGAAATCGGGTGAAAAACTTACAACGCTTGATGATGTTGAACGTACATTATCTGATCAAGACCTGGTAGTTTGTGACGACTCGGGTCCTATAGGCTTGGCTGGCGTGATTGGCGGTGCTTCAACCCAGATCGATATCGATACGACTGAGATCGTGCTTGAGGCCGCGCATTGGGATAAGACCCTCGTACGTCGTTCGGCGATTCGTCACGGAGTACGTACTGAGGCGTCGGCGAGGTTCGAGCGGAATCTCCCACTCCCCTTGCAGCCCCATGCGTTCGCCCGACTCCTTGATTTGTTGGTCCAGATTTGCGATGCGGAGATTATCGATGGTCCATATGACCAGCTCTACGCATGGCCGTGGCGTAGATTCTTGGGCGTGCGCTTGCGTCGAGCCGAAAAATATCTGGGTATGAAGTTAGATGAGTCAGCTATGCTGAAGGGTCTGCGTAAGCTGGGCTTCGATGTCCACCATTTCTCTCTCAGTGCTGAGCTCAAGTCGCATCTCGGCAAGCCCTATAAGTGGGGTGCAAACTTTCGACAGGACGGCGAGACGGCCTTTGATTGCTCTTATATGGTGGACAGACTGTACTCGAAGATTGGCGTATCGGTTGGTCACACCGCACTTGGTCAACTTCATCACGGTAGGCCGGTTGAGGTGTCTGAACTTAAGCCCGGTGACGTTGTTTTTTATGAGGGGAAGATCGAGAAGTCTCAGACCGATCATTATTACCGCACTATGCCTGATGGAACAAAAGAAAAAGTTGTCCTGAAGGAGCCAAAAAGCGTCGGGCATAATGGTATTTATATAGGCAATGGTCTGGTGATCCATGCAGCTATCTATAAGTACCGGGATGGTAGGTGGGTCGAGCGTAAGCAGCAAGGGGTAATTACGTCTCCCCTGTCTGAGTTTACGGATAATCCTGGCTATCTCGGTGCACGACGATATGTTGAAAGCTTTAATCATATTCTGGCGCTCGAAGTCCCCTGGTGGCGTACAGACGTGACGAATGAAACCGACATCTTCGAAGAACTCGCCAAGCTTACGGGGTACGAGAACTTGCCAGAAACACTACCTCAACTACCCCCGATGCCAGGAACGGCCCAGTCTCTACAGGTAGAAAATATGCGTTTGAGGCATGATCTCGTGCGCCATGGCGCAATAGAGATAAATAGTTACAGCTTTATATCTGCTGAAGATGTAAAATTGAGTCAAATATCAGATGCAGAGGTATTACAAATCGCTAATCCTCGCTCGCCAGAGCAGGCTTATCTACGATCTACGATGCTCGCTAGCCATGCTCGGTTTTGGTCAAGGCAGCCACAAAAGGCAAATGCATTAGGCGTGTTTGAGATATCTCGTGTATATCGTTCGCAAGGGATCGTAGATCAACCCAAAGAAAGCTGGCAACTGGCTATAAGTGCCCATGGAAAGAACGCACTTGAGCGCGTTCGAGGGCTTTTGCATGCGGTGCTTGATGACACACGCGCTCAGATATCATTTGGTGTATTGACTCAAGATGACGTGTACGTACCTCAGCGGTCAGCGGCGCTGTATGCTGGGCAGCATGAGGTTGGTACGATTGGGCAAGTCAAAACTGCGGTACGGACTGGCTTTGAGCTGGCGCATGATTTTGCATTTTGTGCAATTGATCTCGAATTGCTCGCTCAGGACCCGCGGCCTTATCCGATTCGACCGTTGCCGCCTTATCAACTTGTGACGCGTGACATATCTCTTGAATCTCCCGATACTATGCTGTGGCAAGATGTGGATAGTATATTGAGTGCAGTAAAGCATGTTTGGAAAGTCGATTTTATTGGTTCGTATCGAGACGTAAAGCTTGAAGGCGCGGGGCGAAAAGTCATTACTGCAAGGTTATGGTTGGATCTTGGTGCTCAGCCCAGCTTGGCAGACATTGAGCGCGCTACCCAGCGGGCGGTGAAGAGCGTGCAGGAGCGACTCAAGGCTCACGGCAAAATCGACTTGAGATAGTTTTTGATATACAGCAAGTATCGTTTTCTTGCAGACAATGCGAGGTCTCATATGCTACTATTACATTAAGCATAACCAGTAAATGGTGGAGTTCTTAACGTATAGCTCGCGTGTCAAACCAAAATACTCATCCCCAACAACTTTCACATACCCACAAATATGCCCTACCGAAGTGGTTGTCTAGAAGTGGACAGCGACCGAGTCGGTCGGCACGGTTGTTGTTTTTGTTGCTCGCTCCGTTGTTTGCATTCCTGTTTCTGAACGCAGGTATTGCAGCTTATACCGAGGGAGTTATATATCCAGGGGTCTCTATTGCGGGAGTGAATGTGTCAGGCCTAACCAAGCAGCAGGCATACACGAAGCTCCAGGCACTACCCTTGGCTCGTACATACACAGTTAAGATCAATGACCGGGTATTTAAGACCACGAATGATTCGCTGGGGGCGCGGTATGATCTGCAGCAAACTATCAATCTTGCATATGCGCTTGGTCGGGACCAGGGCTTACCGGCACTTGGACTTATGGGGTTGTCGTCAGAAAAGACTCAGCTTAATCTTGCTTATGAGCTGGACTATCGTCGTTTATATAAATTTACGAGCGATGTGGTGCAAGCGATTGGTACGCCGCCCAAGAATGCGACCGTGGTTGTTGATAATGGGGACATAAAAACAGTCCCGGATGCGCCTGGCCT
>CAZTHB010000044.1:0-3466 GCA_964613485.1 uncultured Candidatus Saccharibacteria bacterium | reverse complement strand
ATCGTAACGAATTTGTTTCGTGATCAGCTTGATCGCTATGGAGAAGTGACTACTACTCAGGGCATGATCGCGAGAGCTCTCGCTAAGGCTCCAAATGCGCAGTTGATTCTTAATGCCGATGATCCTTGGGTCGCTATGCTAGGTGCCAGCAGGAAGCACGGCGGGGTGTCATATTTTGGGATGGATATAGATCGTGACATTGCTTTAGAGCATGATTATGCTGCCGACTTACCCGTAAGCAATACGGGATCTGGGTTTGAGTACACAAGGCGCTACTTCGGACACTTGGGACAGTATTCTGCTACCGATAAAAGCTTTAAGCGCCCCCGACCAGATGCGTCGGTCGTAGCTTCAAGTAGAGCTAAGGATGGAAGAGAAAATATCGATGTATTGATGTACAAAAAGCATCATAAGATAAAATCAAATCTATTAGGCATATATAATCAATACAACATTAATGCAGTGATAATTACATCAAAAATATTAGATGTCGATATTGATACTGCTGTGAATGCGGTTGAGGCTACAAAACCAGGCTTCGGCAGACAAGAGAGTGTCGAGCACCACGGTACCATCTACGACTTCAGGCTGATTAAGAATCCAACTGGATTTAACCAGGTAATACAGGAGTTTTGTCGTGATCAGCATGACAAGCGGCCGCTCGTATTTGCGATCAATGACAATTTCGCTGATGGGCGCGATGTATCTTGGCTCTGGGATGTGGCAATCGAGGATATCCGAACTGCCGGTGTATGCATTGCGTCTGGGAAACGAGCGCACGATATGGCCTTGAGGCTTCAGTATGCCGGTATGACATGTGTTGTAAAAGAGGAAATAAGCGAAGCACTAGATTACGCCGCTAAGCAATCTCCAGATAATCATGTACGCGTGCTTCCTACATATACTGCACTTCTGTCGATCCGTAAGCAATTTGATCTTAAGTTGGAACATAAGCAATGAAAGGTACTGGCTCAAAAGTACATATCACGTATTTATTCCCTCGTGAGATGAGTACCTACGGCGATAGGGGCAATGTATTGTGCCTGCAGAAGAGATTGGAATGGCGAGGCTTTTCTGTGCAAGTACATGAACACCATCCCGGGGATACGTTACCGAACGATACCGATTTGATATTCATGGGTGGAGGGCAGGATAGCGGTCAGCGCATCATTCAACAGTCGATGGCGGCCCTTGCGCCTTGGTTGCGAGAACAGGCTGAGTCTGGCACTCCTGCACTTATGATTTGCGGTGCATATCAGTTACTGGGCGAATACTTTCTCACTCAGGATGGGGAGCGGATGGATGGAGTTGGATTGTTCGATATCTATACAGAGGCGACACGTGATCGTTTGATCGGAAATATTCAGGTTCGCTCTAAGGAGTTTGGTAATCTTATTGGCTTTGAGAATCATTCGGGGAGGACATTCTTGCGTGATACGCGCCAAGCTCTCGGTAAAACAAAGCGTGGTATGGGAAATAACGGCAAAGATAAGACAGAGGGGATACGATATCAGAATTTCATCGGGACTTACTTGCATGGACCCATCCTGCCGAAGAACCCGCTATTGGCTGACTGGATAATCGCGCAGTCTCTGAGGATTTCGTACAAAGAATTAGCTCCTCTCGAGGATACATTTATTGTTCCGGCTCGGGCGGTAGCACTGCATCTTAAGCGATAGTGTTCATCGAAATACTTAGTTTATACGGACCTAAATTGAGATAAAATTCCAGATTAGATGCTGGTTTTTGTCTAAAAAAAGTGTACACTAATGAGTAAGGAAAATAAGAGAGGGTAAAACGAAGTGCCACTTGACTCGCTATTTGGTTCAAAGACCCGAGTAAAATTATTGAGCTTGTTTTATAACAACCCTGAGCGCCCATTTTATGTGCGTGAGATCACTCGTAAGATTAATGAACAGATCAACTCTGTGCGTCGTGAGTTACAGAATCTGTTGAATATAGGTATCGTTCAGTCCGTAAACCAATCCAATCGTTTGTACTACGAAGTGGACCCTAGCTTTAAGTTTCATAGTGAGCTGATGTCGATGTTTCAAAAGATCCCGTCCAAATCAAAGGAAATCCGTGAAACTAAGGAAGAAGATCAGATTCTTAAGAAGGTACAAAAAGGCGGTAATGTTAAGTTGCTGTTCCTCTCCGGTGCGTTCGTGCGTGGCAGTATGCAGAGCGTTGACATGTTTATTGTTGGTGATATGAATAAAGCAAGGCTTGCACAGATCATTGAGGGGCTCGAACAAACAATGAATCGCGAGCTAAATTATGCCGCTCTGCGTGTCGAAGACTTCGACTATCGTCGTAATCTGAATGATCGTTTCGTTCTCGACATGTTAGACGCTCGTAAGATTGTCTTAAAAGATGACCTCGGTATTTTTGCTAATCAAAAAAATGCCTCAGAAGACGAAACGAGCAGCACAGATCCCGCGCCAAAGATCACTGTGAATGTTTCGGCTCCTAATTCTGGGATTACAACAGAAGAAGCTATGCGTCTCGCGAATGATTGATGTAGTATTTACTGCATTCGATGCACTTCTGCACTTCATAGATTCGTTACTGCACATCTGGTATACTCCTATAAGCAAAAGGAGTGGTTATGGAAATTAAGCGAATAGATGCTCAGCATATCGAGCTAACTCTCAATAGAAAAACAGTGCTCATCGGCCCTGATGGTGGCACATCTGGCGATGTTCGACTCTTTACACGGGTACCCAAGAATGATGTCGCTATGCAGCCCGGTGTATTTTTTGAGCCGGGGGAATATGAAGTACGGGGGATTATGGTTGATGGGGTGCAAACTGACGAAGGTCTCGTTTCATATCATATTGTTCAGGATGGTGTGATGATCGCGGCAGTCGCTATCCAGTCCGTCACTTCACTGACCGATGAAATCATAGAGCACCTTCAGCCAGCTCAGGTACTTTGTGTTTGGCTTGAAGAAGGTAAGGCCAGTGACATCGGTGACATATTAGGTAAACTTGAGGCAGCAGTTGTGGTGCCTGTATCATTACCGTTTGAGGCTTCTGAGCTTGAGCAATCAGTTAAGATGCCTTATGAGTCGACGAAACAGATCAAGATATCTACTAAGGATATCGCATCGGATCAGCCAAAGCTGTACGTACTAGAATAAATAGTTCTCTCAAGAGAAATTATGCAACAGCTTGCTTATTTAGTAACAAGCTCGTCTTTTGCGAGGTTCCGCTCGTGTTTGCGTAGGCTGCGAATAGTTGAAGCAGCAAGCTGTACACGAACTTTCTGACCATTTATGATCAGGGTTTTCTTCTGTAGGTTTGGTCGCCAAACCTTAGGAGTATGTCGCATCGAGTGACTGACATTTCGTCCAAAGAGTTTGCCTTTACCTGTAATATCACATTGACTTGCCATAGAGTTTTCCTAACCAAGAGAGTATAACAGGTATCTCCAAGAACTGCAAGTCAAATATGCGCTCAATCAT
>CAZTHB010000043.1:0-3531 GCA_964613485.1 uncultured Candidatus Saccharibacteria bacterium | reverse complement strand
TGGTACTTGTCGTCAGATCGCATGGGTACCGTCAAGCCAAATGGCTCGACTCTGCACGCGGACTGGTTTGGCGGCTGGAATAGCCAAATCCTGAAGCAATGGACCCAGGGGTGTATCAATCAGGGTCAAAACTGCTCCAATGGAACTATGACCGCTGCAGCCGGCTTCCCACTCCGTCAACTCACGAGAATCCCTGACTACACCGGACCAACTCACTTAACCGTGCCGTAATCACTCAAGCGTATGCCAACCAAGAAACCCTCCACAAAGTCCGCACCACACACGCTAGTAGATAATCCATCAGCTAGTCTCCTGCAGCGACTAAAAGCAAACCCCAAGACTGCCAGTGTAGTAGTGGTGCTCTTCATATTATTCGCCCTAGTGATCGTGATCTTTGCTCGGGCCGCGGGGACCCGCAAGAGCATTGCGCTGACCTTCAGTAACCCGACTGCTGGAAGCGGTACTGTTACACGACAAAGTGATGGTTCCTATGCTTTTGCGAACTCGACCAGCACAAGCAACTGCAACCCCACCCGCAACCGTTTTACGATCGTAGGCAACCAGATTATAGACCCATCCTGCAAAGTATTTACGCCTATGGGCGCGAATATCGCCATTAGCCCTGGATATGTATTCAATTGGAAGGGCGTTGCAAATGGTCGCGTCAATGAAGTAAAGGGCTGGGGCTGGAATATGATTCGCACAAACCTAACCTGCCTTAATGCGAATGGCACCAACGACCTCAATGGCATGCTCAATGGGCTGGATTCAGTTGTGCAAGAATACACTGCCCAAAAGATTGTTGTCATGATCGAGTGCCACGACTATACGGGCGCAAACCGCTCAGACGGATCGGCTCTCTACCCATTCGTCGATACAGTCACAGCGAAGTATGCCAATAACCCATATGTCTGGTTTAACCCAGTAAATGAGCCGGTGCAAGGGTCCGATGCAGGCGCACTCAATACCTGGACTACTCTCCAAACTGCCATGCTCAACCGCGTCCGAGCAAAAGCTCCATATAGCATTTACGTCGCAGATATACCAGGCTATGGACAAGCAATAGACCCTGTCATAAATGGCACATCCGTCACGAGTCTAGGCAATGGCAAATGTAATGTCATGTACGCCTGGCATAACTATGGAGCGGGTTCACCAAACTACAATACGAATAATGCCGAGGCAACCAGCTTCGCATATCAGAAGGCTACCTTCGAAGCATTACGCACTAAGAAGATTCCACTACTGGTCGGTGAAATTGGCGACCCTCTCACGCTCAATGAAGGAACTGCTGGCTCGCCTCAATGGAACCGCTGGGGTGCATATGCCACCATGCAATACGCACCACAAAATGGTGTCGGTATACTTTGGTGGCACGCTACAGGAGATAGCGGAGCATTTCTCACCTATTCACTAATGGCCGATCGTAATGTATCACTCTGGTCGGCCTTACCAAATGGCACCGGCCTATCGGTTGGTGGACAGAAATTCTGGGCACTCACACACCCAGCACCAAGTGCCCCCACCTTCTCTGGTGACATAAACCAAAGTAACTGCAACTAAACATCTCGGCACGCCGACTGTCAGGCTCAACAGATGCCGGACATACACAACTAAAAGCACCCTCTTAGTATGCCTAGGAGGATGCTTTTATAGCTAGGTGCTAATAGCCTACCTATGGGCGCAAGCGAATGCGAGTTGCAGATAGGTTGCCGTCTTTTTCTGTGCCAGTCACGCTAATCTTGGCACCCTTCTTAAGACTCTTCGTATCAATCTTGGCCCCCTTCGCGTCAGACACGACGAGACTCTGACCGTAGCTGACTTTATGCGTATTCCCATCAGCGGCCTTAACGGTCAGACCACTGTCAGAAAGTTCAGTTATCTCCCCGAGATATGATGTATAAGGACTACTAGGACGCGGTGTCGTGCTACCATTCGTTTGTTTTGATGACGTTGTGCGCTGCTTGTCATTTGTTGCCTTCTGCTTGTTCTCGCCCTGTGCATAGCCGTATTTATAAAGGCCGAAGCCTGCTCCTGCAAGAATAAGCACTACCACTACGAGCTGTGCCCAGCGAGTCTTCGCAAGCCAGCCAAACGCGCCACGCACACCAGAGACTAGCTTTGAAGCAATCGCCTTGGCCTTGCCAGATTCTTTCGTCTGTTTACTATGAGCCCGATCAAAACCACCCGAGGGGCGCTTCTCTAAACCATCCATATATCACACACTCCTTATTCTTGATCTAGCGTACCGTAAACAAAGCCTTAACTCAAGCACTTTCGTGCAACGGTAAGTCATAGCTCTGGCCGTGCATTATTCAAGTAGCTTCGAAATTACAATCACGCGCTTATCAAACGTACGAGTTCCTTCATTGTAGGCACCGCCGCAAGTTATAAGATTAAGCTGGTTCAATATAGTAGGGTCCTGCGAGAACAATACGGCTTCAGCCTTATTTACGTCTACTTCTCGTGTCTCGACAACCGAGAATCGCCTACTTGAACCGTCACCAAATTCGACCTCAAATTCATCGTCAGGCTGCATCTCGCCCAAACGTGTGAATACCCCTTGATCTGACTGGTCGACCACGTGGCCGTCTATTATGCTTAGGCCTCGCTCTCCGGGCTTCTTATAACGCACAAACCATCCGGCTAAATATATGTTGCTCGGTGCAGCTACTTGCTGCTTACTCGTCACATCTACTTTCTGGATAAATGCTTTAACACCGATTGAGTTCATAATAATCTGCCTTGGCTCATCCGCAGCCCCACGCCAAACATACCCCTCATCCTCAGGCTTGTTTCTACTTGGTTCATCCTCCGACACCACGACATCTGCGTTGTTGGACGGCTGTTTTGCTGGACGTTTAAGGAGCCATATACCCCCGCCGACGAGTAAAGTCACTCCAAGCACAATGGCAGCCACACGAATCTTGCGATTATTCATAGCTTTAAGTGTAGTATAGTCTCAAACGCATAGCAATATACCGCCAAGGCCAGTATTCGGAGATAATAGAACGGATCGCGCCAGCCCAGCCGGGTCCTCGATCGAGCCTGGCTCGAGATCCATGTCGCGCTCACTATTATCTGTGAGTTGGTATGTAACTACCGCAACGCTATGCCCGTTAATGGTTTGCTGGGTGATTACAGCATCCTCTAAAGTAAAGTAGGAATTGGTTATTGTGCTGTATTTTCGAGCCACCAAATCCGTAATCGATACATCATAGTAATACAATTTTATGGTCGTGGTCTCTACTGTGCAGTCTGCAGTAAACTCAAAGAGACCATTGTCGTATTCATATGCTGGGTCAGAGACAGGGAAGTTTGATTCTTCGGTCATGTCATCTCCTGTGAGCTCGCAGTTAGCACCCATATCCATGGCAACAAACTTACCCGTACTGCCTTTGTAATAACCCCCGATATTCGACTGCTCACTATCTGGGATCGAGTCCCCATTGAGATCTTCGTATACGTCTGGAGTCTGTTCAGATTCAAAGTCGCAACTATTGTTGAGCCAAGTGAAGCAAGGGTAGCCAT
>CAZTHB010000042.1:0-3920 GCA_964613485.1 uncultured Candidatus Saccharibacteria bacterium | reverse complement strand
CTCGATAACCGGTAGCCTGTAGGCCAGGAGCAGACTCACCATAGCGCTCCCGCAAACCAATCACTTCATCAACAAGCCCCGACTCAAACATCTGGTTTGTGCGCACTTCTATACGTTGTTTGAGCACACTGTCATCGATCTGCAGTCCAATAAATATACATTCGTATTTAAGTGCAGACCTGTCCGAATTGCTTGAAATGCCCCGATCAAGAATAGCTCGTAATCGCCTCTCGTTCTTATATTCATCACCAGTCACTTGAGACCCATAACGATCTCGCACTCGTTGCTGCAAGCCTGCAAGCCCCACAAGCGCAAGAGATTCTTCCGTAGCGTCATCCCGTTTTCGCTCAAACGTATAGCCATAAACTAGAGCATCAACATACATACCGCTACCACCCACAACAATAGGGATCTTGCCATTTGCCCAAATTTCATGCATCGATTTTTGTGCTAACTGAACAAATTTATGCGCCGATATTCTCTCCGAGGGATCTACAATATCTAGGAGGTGATGCGGAATAGATTTTTGATCAGCTATAGAGGGCTTGGCAGTACCAATGTCCATCCCTCTATACAGCGTACGTGAGTCAGCGCAAATAATTTCGCTATCGTATTCAGCAGCAAGCGACATCGCAAGCGCGGACTTGCCGCTCGCTGTTTGCCCCACGATAATAATTAGTGGGCCAGTGCTGTTAATTTGACCGCTCAGATATTTCTGTGGTGATTTTTGCAACAAAGTCCTCTGCCTTCATAGTTCCTTGATCGCCCTGCCCATACCTTCTTACTGCTACATTCCCTGACTCAACCTCACGTTCGCCAAGTATCAGAGTGTATGGTACTTTATACATTTCGGCCGCCCTAATCTTCTTGCCAAGAGACTCGTTCGAGCTATCGAGCTCAACACGTACCCCAGCTTCAGAAAGTCGATCCCGAACGGTCCGAGCATAATCGACAAACTTTTCTGATACAGGCAGTAGTCTTACTTGCTCAGGTGCAAGCCAAACAGGGAATGCACCACCATAGTGCTCAATGAGCAAGACAATACTCCTTTCGAGTGATCCAGCGATAGCACAGTGAATCATCACTACCTGCTCTCGGCTACCCGCCTCATCAATACACGCCAAATCAAACCGCTCAGGCATATTGAAATCGAGCTGAATTGTCGATGCCTGAAACTCACGACCCAACGCATCCGAGCCAATGAAGTCTATTTTTGGCCCATAAAACGCAGCTTCACCGACACCCAACATATACTCAAAGCCACGCTGTTCGATGACGCTCCTTAGTTGCTCGACCGAGTCATCCCATTGAGTAGGCTCCCCTAGATATCCTTGCATATTTTCTGTGTCATGAGCGGACAATCGCACCTTGAGGTCGATCCCAAAGGCAGCCCAAAATCGCTCAATAATAGCCCATACACGTAGTACTTCTTCTTTGACTTGTGAAGGTCGGCAGAAAATATGTGCGTCATCCTGCGTAATCGATCGGACGCGTGCCAAGCCATGCAGCTCTCCACTCTGCTCATCTCGATACACCATGGTCGTTTCGCGATATCGAACTGGCATTTCGCGATAGCTGCGAGGCCGACTGTCGAAGATCTGGGTATGATGTGGGCAGTTCATTGGCTTCATCGCGAACTCATGCCCCTCGCGTGAAGTAATCTTGAAGAGCTCATCTTCGAACTTGTCCCAATGCCCACTTCTTTGATATAGCTCTTTCTTAGTAATATGCGGGATCGTTACTTCCTGAAAAGACGACTCATCACGCATACTCTGGATAAAACGATTCAGTTCATTGCGAATGATCGTACCTCGAGGCGTCCACAACGGCAGGCCTGGACCCACTAAGTCAGAAAATGTAAATAGGTCAAGCTCCTTACCAAGCTTTCGGTGATCCCGTTCTTGAGCTAAACGAACCATATTTAGATGCTTATCAAGCTCAGCCTGAGTATCAAACGCTAGCCCATACACTCGCTGTAGCTGATCACGCCCCTCATCTCCCCGCCAGTAGGCGCCAGCCAACTTATCAAGTTTGAAGGCACCTACCTCTCCTGTAGATTGCGCGTGTGGCCCCTTACAGAGATCAACGAAGTGTCCAATGCGATATACTGATACTGTTGTAATTTTTTCAGCGCCCTCATCTATACCGACGTCTTCGCTCTTAAAATCCTTAAGCTTAGTAGTACCATGCTGTTGTAAATCACGCAACAACTCAACCTTATATGGCTGGCTTTGGGATTCAAAGAACTCTATTGCCTGCTCAATACCCCACTCTTCTCTTTGTATCGGCAAATCTTGCTTGATGATAGATTTCATTTCCTTCTCAAGCTTCGCTAAATCCGCTTCGGTCAGCGTATTCGCGAGCCTTATATCATAATAAAATCCGTGGTCAACAACTGGACCTACTCCGAACCGAGCCTCTGGATAGAGCTTTTGCACGGCAGCCGCGAGAATGTGCGCAGCGCTATGCCGCATAGCATGTAATTTTTCTTCCATCTTGATCCTCTCTTTAAATAAACAAAAACGCCCACCGTCTTTATCTGGCCCCGATTATCGGGGGGTTCCACCAGATTTATTCGCGGCAAGCGAATCTCTCTTGTCCCATGTGTTACGCCCATAGGTACGAAGCTCGGCTGGTTGGTGAGACCACCTCAAACGCTCTCTTTAACTATATAATCAGTATACACCATATGGTGGGTCCTAGGGGACTCGAACCTCTGACCTCTTCCACGTCAAGGAAGCGCTCTAGCCAACTGAGCTAAGGACCCGAAAACCACGTCATCATATCTGAAAATCATACCTTTGACAAGACGCCCGCTATTTTAGTGAGGGTAGTCTCCCTTACCGGGAATTATATGGCGCACGCCTCCGCGCGGGTTTTCAACGTCACCTTTATGTCTTGGAATAATGTGAATGTGTACGTGATGCACAGTTCTCCCTGCTTCAATGCCATTATTAATGCCGATATTGTACGCATCTGGGCTGTACTTCTCATCAATCATCGACTTAGATTTGTGTAGGAGCTCTAGCATAGCGAGGTTTTGCTGTTCAGTGAGATCGAAGTAGGACTCCACGTGCCGCTTTGGGATCACGAGCATATGACCTGGGCTAACGGGATTCTTGTCCCAGCATAGATACGCATGGTCATTTTCGGCTTCTGCCCGTTCACATATTCCAGATCCTTCACAGAATATACACATAGGTTGCATCATTACCCCATTATACCAACCGCTTTACGTATCAGGTAACAATATCCTCTCCGGAGCACCAAATCCAATACGGTCTGGAAAAAGATCGTGCGACACACCTGAGCCCGTCATGATAGCCCGAGCCCCAAATCTATTACGCAGCTCATCAAGCGCTCGAGATAGGGCCAGCTCCCTTGCGCTTTCGACCGAAAAATATGATTGCTGGCCCTCCGCCACAAAATCAAACGTCACTATTGTTGCCTTCTTAACCGGCCTAAACCGGCTTTCTAGGGACTTAATAAGCTGCTCTGCCTCTGCTACCAACCCAGCATGACTCCCGACCGGGGTCATGTGTCGAATCATATTCCCCCAGCCACCCCCATCGAGAAATCGTACCGACACCATCATCCCACGAGCCAAGCGCTGCGTTGCCCGCAAGCGATAACCAACCTTCAGGAGCATCTTCACCAACACTCCTTGCAAATCGAGAAAAGTGTCAGCCGGACGGGGCATGAGGGTTGTCTGATGACCGATCGATTTCTTGGGCTGCTCAGGTCGCTCATCCACCTCAAAACCCCGCAAACGCAAGTACCACCTCGTACCGTTGATGCCTAGTGCCTTACGCAAAAAAGGCTCTGGTGCTTGATATAAATCCAAGACTGAATGAATCCCCATCTCATAGAGCCGTCGACTCATGCGATACCTGATCCCCGTACAGTCCATGAGCGTGCGC
>CAZTHB010000041.1:1438-3963 GCA_964613485.1 uncultured Candidatus Saccharibacteria bacterium | reverse complement strand
CGGCGCATTACGGTTGGCGCTTTGTGTTGGCTCGCAGATATGAACCTTATGGATCGGCCAGTGAGATTCGATGTTTTGGAAGTTATCTCGGATGGTCCACATGACAAGATTATGCATGTCGAGGACTGTTTCGTCGTTGATGATATGAGGTAACGGCATGAATAGCTTGTAGCTATGATTGGCACTTAGGTCTTGACAGTGCTAACTGTACCGCGATATACTGATGGGCATACATTAACGCTGTTTATTCAGTCGGTCGCTTCTCTAGCTAGTTATTACTTAAGCCACAAGAGAAAATCAGCGAGCCGACTTTTTTCGACCTCAGGATCAGAATACAGTACAATGAAAGGGACAAAGGAAATTAGTATGAACAATCAGTTTATTGCAGCCATAGAGCAAATATGTGAAGAAAAGGGTATCTCCAAAGACGTCGTCATGGAGACGATCGAGATGGCAATGATCGCAGCTTATAAAAAGGACTTCGGCGATAAGGATCAAGAGGTCCGAGTTGAGGTGAATCCAGACAATGGATCGCCACGTATTTTCATTTCAAAAGAAGTGACCGATGATGTAGAGAATGAGTTTCTACAGATTACGGTGGCTGACGCACAAAAAATCCAGAAGGATGCAAAGACTGGTGATACTGTCGAGATCGAGGACGACAATAAGGAATTCGGTCGGGTTGCAGCACAGACTGCAAAGCAGGTGATTATCCAGCGTATTCGTGAAGCTGAGCGTGAAGTGATTTATAACGAGTACCAGGATAAGGAAGATACGATCATGAATGGTTCGGTGCAGCGTGTCGAGCACGGGAATGTGTTCATTGACCTTGGCCGTACGACCGCGATCATGTTCCCATCCGAACAGATAAGCACAGAGCGATATTATACCGGCCAGAGGCTGAAGGTGTATGTCGTTCGTGTCGAGAATACATTGAAGGGGCCACAGATCGTCGTATCTCGATCTCATCCTAATCTCATCAAGAAACTTTTCGAAATGGAAGTACCAGAGATCGCTGCGGGCAATGTTGATATCGTAAATGTAGCTCGCGAAGCCGGTGGCCGTACAAAGATCGCCGTGAAATCGAATGTAGAAGGGGTTGATCCAGTCGGGACATTTGTAGGTGGGCGCGGGACTCGCGTACAGGCTGTGATGGCAAACATTGGCGATGAGAAGATTGATATCATTCCATACGATGAAAACATCGAACGCTATATCGCAAATGCTTTAAGTCCTGCAAAAAACATCATTAGCGTAACCGCAAATCAAGATGAGCGTCGTGCTTCAGTAAAGGTTCCAGAAGATCAGCTTTCGCTCGCAATTGGCCGCTCCGGACAGAATGTGCGCTTAGCCGCCAAGCTCACCGACTGGAATATTGACATCGATGGAGCAGATGATGCTGGTATTGAAGAGACCGCTGACGTAGTTGAAGAAACGCAGCCCAAGAAGCGAGTCGACTTAGAGGATGAGATCATTGCTGCAGCCAATGCAGATGATGTTGATACGGCAGAAGAGACAGGTGCGACAGAAGTACTAGCAGATGCAGAATCGGAGGGTGATGAAAATTCAACTGAAGCAGAAGAGACTGCATAGCCGCAACTTTTAGATTCACACCCGGCCGCTACACACCTTTAACCCAAAGGAGGCCATATGGAACAGGAATTACCACCACAATTTGATCGATTTACCGAGAACGCCAAGCGTAGTCTCGAAAATGCCGGCATACTGGCGGCTTCACTCGGCTCGGCCTATGTAGGGTCTGAGCACCTTCTTCTGGGCGTGCTAAAGACCCAGGGTTCGATTGGTGCAAAAATTCTCATGCAGGCTGGGGTTACTATTGATAAGTTGCAACTCACGCTGACGACCAATATGACCGTCTCAACTCAAGCGCTTCAAGCTTTGTCGGTAACGGCAAAGAAGACGATTACTCTAGCACTGCGGGTGGCACAAGAATATGGTCAGCCCTACGCGGGCACCGAACATCTCCTATATGCGATCTTGTCGCAGCGTAACGCTCGAGCAAACGTTCTCTTGCGTGAGATTTCGGTCAACCCAAATGAGATACGGAGCGAACTAGAGCAGTATTTGCAGGCACAAACGCCTGTCTACGATGATGACCGTCGAAGCGGCCGCCGTAACGGCAAACAAGGTCAATCAGATACCCCCGCACTTGATCACTTTGGTATCGATTTGACTCAAAAAGCAATAGATCATGAGCTGGACCCAATGGTTGGTAGAAAAGCGCAGGTTGACCGCATGGTATCAATCTTAAATCGTCGTCAAAAAAACAATCCTGTGCTTATCGGTGAGCCTGGTGTTGGGAAAACTGCGATTGTTGAGGGATTAGCCGAGCGAATTATTCATGAAGAAGTCCCCGAGGTTTTGCTTGGAAAACGCATCACCATGCTTGATATGGCAACGGTGATTGCCGGCACGAAATATCGGGGTGAGTTTGAAGAGCGCCTCAAGAAACTTATCGAAGAAGTCACTGAGAACAAGGACATTATTCTCTTTATCGATGAGCT
>CAZTHB010000041.1:0-1338 GCA_964613485.1 uncultured Candidatus Saccharibacteria bacterium | reverse complement strand
GCCGACAGATTCTTGCCGGACAAAGCAATCGACCTCATAGACGAAGCAGCAAGTTTGGCGAGAATTGAGCGAGGTGGGAGCTCAAAGCAGCTTAAGACACTCAGGGATCGTATTCTGGAAGTTAACGATCAGATTGATGATGCTGTCTACAATCAAGACTTCGAATACGCTGCTCGCCTCAAGGCCGAGGTCAGTGTGCTAGAAGAGAAAATGCAGGCGCAAGAACAAAAGGATGCTTCTAAGAAACATCTCATGATCGGAGAAGAAGATATTGCGAAGGTTATTTCGCTCTCGACGGGCATACCTGTTACGCGGCTTGTGAAGGTCGAAACTGAACAGCTCAAGAAATTAGCACTTATCCTCAAGAAGCATATCGTTGGTCAAGACGAGGCGGTGGAAGCAATTGCGCAGTCTATCCGCCGTAGTCGTACCGGTATTGCTCACGCCGATCGTCCGATAGGAAGTTTTATCTTCTTGGGTCCGACTGGCGTAGGTAAGACCGAAATAGCTCGTGTGTTAGCTCGAGAAATATTTCACGACAAAGATGCACTGATTAAAGTCGACATGTCTGAGTTTATGGAACGGCATAACGTATCTCGATTGGTCGGTGCTCCTGCGGGCTATGTAGGTTATGAGGATGCAGGGCAGTTGACCGAGCAGGTACGCCGGAAACCATATTCAATCGTATTGTTCGATGAGATTGAGAAGGCGCATCCAGATATCTTCAATATGCTTTTGCAAATACTCGAAGATGGGCAGCTGAGTGATGCGAAGGGTCGAGCGGTAGATTTTCGTAATACGATCATCATCATGACCAGTAATGTCGGCGCAAAAGCCCTGTACCAGGAGGCTAAGATTGGGTTTGCGACCGATACACCAGATGAGCAGAAAGAACTTGATCGCCTGCATGAGCAGATGAAGGGGACGATCCAGCAGGAGCTGAAGCGAACTTTTCGTCCGGAGTTTTTGAATCGTGTTGACCACACCGTGATCTTTAAGGCACTTTCCAAGCTCGACGTCCGTGTTATCGTAGATCTCCAGCTTAAAGATTTGGCCAAGCGCTTGTATCAGAAGGATATCATGCTGAAGTTTACACCGAGCGTGAAGCAGCTTCTTATCGAGAAAGGCTACGACGTGAATAATGGCGCTCGTCCAATGCGTCGTGCGATCCAGGTCCTCGTTGAAGACAAACTTGCAGAGGCGATGATTGAAGGCACGATCAACGAAGGCGATACGGTGCAGATCAAAGGACAAAAGGGCGAAGTGGTGCTTGATGTGGTAAATAATGTGAACGTCACGCAGTCAAGCAAAGACCTTGCATCTGCAGTCGAATAAAAA
>CAZTHB010000040.1:0-4931 GCA_964613485.1 uncultured Candidatus Saccharibacteria bacterium | reverse complement strand
CTAAATTCGTGCCATTTCTTATACCACGAAATCCTGCCCACCAGATGATTATGGACAGGGACGATCGACTTCGCGCGCAAACGTACAGCATGCCCGGCAGTCCTCCGAGCTCCGCGCGCAATTGCAGCACCAGTCTTCACGAGATGTTGCTTAACTCGCTTCACAATATTCCCACATGTGTATCTCTATTATAGGCAGAATTTTAGATCAGCATAAGGGGTTTACAACAAGAAAAGCCCTCGTTAATTCACAACTTGCGACTGTCATACGCCCAGTGAAGCAGCGCCTGACGCTGACGGGCATGACAGTTGAGATCGCCTGCTTGGCAGGCGTGCTTGATTTGCGCCACATGCCTGCGCATAGCTTTCCAACGCTTAATCTGTCGCCGGTCTTCTTCGGGGATGCGTCGCCCCTGATAGTAGCGGCAGTACCACTGAAACCATCCGCGCGGGTCTTCATGGTAAATCCAGCCTTTAGCTCGCCATACAGATAGTGGCTGGCTGGCATTCACCTTGAAATAATTCAGCTCCGGATCATGCCGTTCGTGACAGAGTCCGACATCCACATACCAGCTTGGAGGAAATTCGTCCTGACAGTCAGTCATATATTTACCCCCGAAGATTCCCAGTTGCAAACACTGCTCTGGTGTTAGATCAGGGGTGAATTCAGGATCGAAGTTTTTACCTGCAGGCTCAATACACTCATACCTATAGTTATCCTGCATTAGATCATGGACAACTACCACTTGTTTCATCGAGCCGATATCTCATCAATCTCACGAATCTTAAACTGAATAAGCCTAGTAAGCACACTGTCCGGGATCATATGATCGGGCGTAAAGTGGATTGAGCTTTTAGTCATCTCAAAGCCTATTAGCTCTTCCTGGCAAGGTTTAATGGCCTCTGAACCCCAAGGAAAGTAGCTGAGATGATGGGCGAAGGCATCGAAGCCACCAACTGCCCGGCCCTTATATTTTAGGGCTGGTATACCATAACTCATGACCTCCTCTGCGTCCGGTATCAAGCTATGCATCAGAGACCGGACATGTTCGAGTGCTGCACGCTGGTCTGAGTCCGTTATTTCTGCCAGGCGCTTATCGATAACCGTCATCTAGCTTCGCTCACGTCTTCTCCAGTGTCCCATGGTGAAGCTAACTGGAAGTAATTACCATCTGGATCAGCAAATGTTGCCAACCAAAAATTACCTTCAGGATTTGGCTGATACGGCTCTGCAATGACTTCAGCGCCGAGATCTTTAATACGCTCAAACTCTGCTTTTACATCAGCGGTTTCGAAAAACATAATTTGTCGAGCTGGCTCCTTTGCTTTGCCTTTGACATCGTCGTGTGCACCGACAGACAAGAAGCCGTTTCCTACCATCCAGCCAGAAAAACCACCCTCTTCCATGTCGGGCTGCTTATCAAAAACCTTGCCATAGAACTCGACTAGGCGCTTTGGGTCTTCGCTCCCCATCATTACAGAATTAAGATTCAACATACTTATACCTCCTCCGGCATTAGATCAACCAATTAGACCCCACCATTATCTGTCTGATGCAGCTCTTCTTGCAAGCGAGCCAGCTGACGCATCTGCATACGATTAGGTCGCGCCATCGGACGAAAGCGCTGGATGTGCGCCACTGCCTCATCTGCTGTCATGCCTTTGCTGATCAAATATGCTGCAGCCATAGTGGGTCCCCTTCCCTCACCGAGACGACAATGCACATAAACGGCCTGCTTCCTCGCCACATGTGCATCAATAAACCTAATCCCCCGCTTGAGGCCGTCGAGGGTCGGTGGTCGCCAATCTTGCGTTGGTATTTGCAATATCTCAATACCCCCGATTGCTCGTGGGATGCGTTGGCGTCGCAAATTTACGATCACCTTAATGCCGAGACGCTCAAAATATCGGCGGGCGGTTGCTCGATACTGCCCACCCACATAAAGATATGGACCAACATGACTATATTGGTCTATCGAAACGCCCATAATTCTTCTCAAGGTTCTTTCATACCAACGATATAACGTAAGTCGTAGCCTCAATATTGCACGATCCAGGATTGTGCGTTTAGCAGACTTCGCAGGACTGATCAGCTTTGCTCCCCTACCCGTATTTTGGATCGACAAAGGCAACTTCGTGTCGGTGATATGATCGTCAAAGATCATTTGCTTCGGAGCTCGTCGAATAGTCACTCTGCGCGCCGTGTATGTACTAATAACTTGAGACACCCGCCTAACTCCCATCGACCGCAAGAAGTACCAGGCAAACAAATGAAGTGGCGATACTGATTTAACGATCGCAACCTGCAGCACCCCTCTGCCATGGGGCGACGGGAAGAGCGGCAGACCTAGCACATTCTGCAAGCCGCCATTTGCGATCATCAAAGCATGTGCGGGAATGCGAATGCGCCGGTCGTCTATCTGTAGATCATACGCATAGCTTTTAGAGCTACGTAGCTCTCGTGCTGCGCTCATCGCATAAGCAAGCTTGCCATAAAATTGCTTCGACTGCGCTGATGCCGAGTTAACAGCCTTCGCCCAGGCGCCGAAATGCAAGTCGAGTACGAAGTCACTGTGATTGGCTCGCGCAATATCTACCTGACGCAATATATATGCACCCGAATAATACATCCTAAGCGACGCCTCAATAGTTGCCGGCAAGCCAAGATCGAGTGCCAAGATATTTGCTGTCCCTCCGGGCAAAAGTAAAACTGGTAGCTCATGCTTGCTAGCGGCTTTGAGTACCGCGAGAGAAGTCCCGTCGCCACCATATATCGCCACCGCATCGTACGACGATCGCTTCAAGTTCGATATAATCCTGACCGCTTCTGAAACTTTTTTGACCGTATGAATCCGAGCCTTATCTGGCTGTTTACTCGTATATTGCCTGATAGTAGCTACGCCCTCGGCACTTGTAGAGCCCGAGTCGAGGTTGACTATCACGCATAGGCGACGGCGCTGAGCATGCTTATGCGTGATAGTTTGAATGCTCTTTATAGTGTTCATTACCTCATAGTACATCGAATCCATCGCTCGACATACCTAAGTAACGTTTGCTTACTGCAGTTGTGCTTCTATTGCATGTAGTAGTCGGTCATAGTATGCATGCATCGGTATCATTTGTTCTTGATGGTGACGATGAGATCTATTGAGCGCCTGAACTTTCTTGAGGTTGAATATTCCAGCATCAGCCACTTCCTCCGCCTGAACATGAAAGCTTATATCATCCGGAACCTTAGCAATATACGTATGTACGAAGGTATGACTATGGAAACCATAGTGAGGCAAATAATGATGATATTCCCATACGAAGAGTTTCTTGGGTGATTTTAGATCGATCCCAAGCTCTTCTTTCGTCTCCCGTATAGCCGCATCATCAGGTGTTTCGCCCGCCGCAACTACTCCTCCCATACTCAAGTCCCAGAGTCCAGGATTAAACACAATCGTCGATGAGCGTTGTTCGAGAATAACTTTACCGCTCGGTGTGTAGAATGCGACATGTACACCAGGGCAAATTAAACCTTCGCTATGGATAGATGTAATATCACTCGTTCTGCCGGTAGGTCGACCGTCTGCATCGAGTACGTCTATCCTTTCCTTGTGTTTCGGCCTCTTCAAGAAAGCTATGAGTTCTAGTGTACGTTGCTGAATGCGGTGAAAAGTTCGTTCAGCGATCGGCAGCACTTCATGCCTATACTCTGCCTCTGTAATGTTCGGTCGATATATATCAGGTATGTCCCAAATATATGAACGGCGTGGAGGGGTCATACCTCGGTCAAGACACTGTCGATATACTTCGCGATTCATAAAGATCGTAATATCGCCACGGTCCAGACGAGCCTGGGTTAATACCGTACTCTTAGACTTGGCATAATGAAGGATCTTATGATTGCGCAACACGTCTGCAGCATACCTTGAGATGGCCCTCTTCTTCACCCGATCCGCCAATACTCCACTCGATATCACCGAATATTGGGTAAGATGGAGTGACTTAAAGTACGCCTCAGCCATGCGGCTTCGATAGGTATTCCCCAAGCATATGAAGTGAATAATCATCGAGGCCTAACGCTTTGCCTTACTTTCATATTCTAAAGTCACCCACCATATATATGTCTGGATAAAAGTAATGATGCACTGGATAGCAAGCATAATGAGAGCAAACTGGTAGTTCCCAGCACCGAATTGAAAACCCACATACGTACCAAGTGGTAGCATGAGTGTCGTGAGGATCATGGTCACAAATCGTAATGCGTGATAGATTTTTTTGTTTTTCTTCATAGTTATGCTTAAGACTAACACGGAAAAAGGTTGTGATTCAAATGTTCAAAAGTGCTTAAAAGGACTATATTTGAGAGAACAAGGAGACATCATATGACACATGAACGATCAACGAAAGCAGTTGTAGAAGTAAATAAATACAATCGCGGTGGTGGAGATGCAGTTTATGGCTTTGGGCTGCTTGGAGCGCTCGTGTTTTATCTGCAGCGCGCAGATGGGTTTGTGTCTGTCATGATAGCCTTACTGAAGGCCGTCGCCTGGCCAGCCTTTGCGGTCTATGACCTACTTACATTCCTTATGAAGTGATTTGTAAGTACTTCTAGCATTTAAACCAGCCACATTGCGTAGTGGCAGATACTTCTGTACTAAAGTCGGACGTAGCGCCTCCAGCACCGATAGCCTTGAGCTTGTATCTGAAGTTTGTTCCAGCCGGTAATAAGAGGTCCGAGTACTTTGTTGTATTACTGATGCGCGCAAACTCTACGCCATTTCTATAAACAATATATCCGGTCACGTTACTGGTCGTACTTTGCGACCAAGTTACATCGATTTGACCCGATGAAATAGCCGTTGCCTTCAGATTAGTTGGTGGTGCGATAACTGTTGGCGGCGGAGCCTGTCCGCTCACTTCTATGACATCGATATTTACATTGCT
>CAZTHB010000039.1:0-5621 GCA_964613485.1 uncultured Candidatus Saccharibacteria bacterium | reverse complement strand
TTACAGTTGGGTCGCCGCCTTCCATGACGGCCATAGCCGAGTTGGTGGTTCCGAGGTCGATTCCGATAATCTTTGCCATTTACTTGTCTCCTTCTTGCTTAGCTTCTTTTTGCTCATTTCCGCTACTTACCCTGACGCTGGCTGGCCGTACGGTTTGGCCCTGTATTTGATACCCAGGCGTCAACACTTCGGCGACTGTCTCGGGCGGATGGTCCGAAGCCATGCGCTCAAGGGCATCCATAGTCTCGTGATTAAATACCTCGCCGAGCTGTGGGGTGAACTTCTGAACGCCCATTTCATCAAGTATCTGTTCTAGCTGTGTACCAACATAGCTCATACCCTGCGCCCAAGGGTCATCCTGAAGGTGCTCCGGAAGATGGGTAGCAGCACGGTCGAAGTTATCAAGTGCTGGCAGGAGGTCGGTGAGTACAGCGAGCTTAGCCGAAGTCATGAGTTCGGCTCGCTCGCTCGCAACACGCTTCTTGTAGTTTTCGAAGTCAGCCTGCACACGCTGTAAGTCTGCCGTAAGATCAGCTACGGGATCCTTCTGGAGCTCCGGCTTCTTATCCTTTGTGGAATTCTTCTTATTTGGCTTCATTAATTGAGTACCTCCTCTAGTTTCTTGCCGGTGAGTTCGACTAATGCCGTGACTTTTGCGTAATCCTGTCGAGTTGGACCGACGATGCCGATGGCGCTTGTCGCACTATACGGACTCTCAAATCGCGCTACCACCATAGCCATGCCACTCGTGCGTGCAAACGGATTCTCGCGACCAATGAAGATCGCCAGAGCCTCGTTCGGACTCTGCTCGAGAAGCCAGGTCGAAAGCGAATCGAGATAGCGTGCGGCCGACGCAGCACGCAAACTATCGGTGAATTCTGGCTGCGAGAAGAGCTGGTGCAGACCATGGAAGTACACTGTATCCGACAGTGTCGCAAAGGCCGTATTGCCGGTCATTTCGGAGAGTGTTTCGGTTGCGATCTTGACTGCTCGATCCACATGGTCGCGTAAGCTCGCCACTCGCTTCTCGACGGTCAACTCATAGCGAGGCTTCGCATCTGGTTCGGTTAGATTGTTAACGTAATATCGGTAGCCCTTATCAGTTGGGACTCGCCCGGCCGAGATATGGGGCTGGTAGATATATCCATCACGCTCGAGATTTGCCATTTCAGATCGAATGGTCGCAGATGAGATATCAAATTTCTGCAAGAGCGCATGCGACCCAACCGGCTCAGCACTCTCGGAGTACTGACGGATGATTTCGGTCAAAATAGCTACTTGGCGTGGTGTCATCATGATTTGTGAGATTGGGTAAAGACTAGCTGGTGCAAAAAACCTACTTGGAGGGTGGGTTTCTAAGCAGTACACCTGCTAGTCTGTCCCCGGTCGCTACACACATATTAGCACTGATTGTAGTCGAGTGCCAACACAATCATTGTAGAAAAATTAGCACTCTCATGTCAAGAGTGCTAATTGATTTATTTTGTTATGAGCTTCAGTCCCTTGATGATATCGCGGAATGTCGCCCTATCAGCATTTTCATTGTTCTTATTACCAACCGTAATAAAGAAATACCTGTCATCAATGGTCATTGGACTAGCCACCGGATCATTTTCAATTGCAGGAGCTAATCCAATCTGTAATTGACCGTTTCCTTTAGAACACATACCTTCTGGGTCGCAGTCCGGCTGTTCTTTGGTAATGACTACTTGTTTTGGATTATTACCATCAAGCCTATATTCCCATATTGCATCTGGAGCCATATCTCCACCACTCATGATATCGATCGACAGATAGTCGCCAGCCTGATTTGAAAAGCTATAATGCGGATAATCGGGGTTTGCATCATCAATCTTGTTCGACCAACCACCTGGGATGACAAAGCTAAAGTACTTATTAGTATAAACATTTGCTGCCTGCGTAGGACTTGCAGCAGGAGTAGCAAGTACCGATACACTCGGTTGCGACTTCGGCTGCAGCGCATAATAAACCAGCCCGCCGATTGCCACGAGAGCGGTTGCGATAATAATGGCCAGATGCGTATTTCCAGATCGTTTATTCATAATATATACCTTATTATTACTCGAATTTTACCATAAGCACTTTTAATTCCATCCTAAATATCGATATAAAACATTGCAAAACTATCAATAAAGTGATATTATTACCAATTCGCTTAATTCTAGCGTACATTTAGTATGAATATAGCCACAGATGATCAACGAGAACTGCTCCGGCAGCATGAGCGCTCCCTGCACAGCAAGCAGGATGGGCCGATTCAGCGTACAAAGAACTTCATGCGCACTAATTCTCGCACCAAAGCTACACTCATGGTAGTAGTGTATTTTATTGTCTTCGCTGTAAGCTTTCAGACCAGCAAAGCTGATTTCGAGCAAACAAGCTCTAACTTCCTTGAAGCGAATAACAGCATAGAAGGTAGCGCCAATGCCGTGCAAAAAGTGGTGACCAAGTCTGTAAGCCCTACTCCAGTACCTGAATCCGAGACAGAAAATGGTGCAGCACTCATCCTTCCCGCTACCGATAAGCCTAGTGAGGACAAACCAAGTACTAGCATGCAATATACGGCGAGCGGCTATTCCTACGGACACTGCACTATGTATGTCTCAAAGCGCCGCCCGATACCACAAAACTGGGGGAATGCCCGCGATTGGCTGCGCAATGCGAAAGCAGCTGGTTTTACAACGGGCGTACATGCTCGTCCCGGAGCAATCGGCCAGACTACGGTCGGTCGCTATGGTCACGTCGTGTATGTTGAGCAAATCCAAGACGGTAAAGTCTACGTCAGTGAAATGAACTATGTTGGCTGGAACCGCCTGAGCTACCGCTGGGTCGACGAGTCAGAATTTAGCTACATTTACTAACGCTAGGGCCGCACATCGAAACCTGGTGCGTCACTATAACTACTCACCACCTGCGAGTAAGACCGCTCAAGAGCAGTGAAGCGCGTCATTGCTAGGTCTGTCGTCTGGCGTATATATCCGTAATACATCAGGCAAACTGCAGCCAATATTAGCCACCGAATTTTCATATTCTTACAATTATGTGAGCATGAGCATTTTCATGACAAGCATGAAGCAGGATGAACGACTAGTATGTAAATGACTCGAAGATCTTGCGTGCCGTGGCTACATTTGGGTCAGCCTTGAATGTAGCGTAGTCATAAAACTTTGTACTATTACCTAGCTTCACTGCTTCAGCTTCGCTAAGTGGATAGCCACCCGTTACCATGATGAGACCAGGTTGTGAATTATTGAGCTTATTGGCGGTATTCTTGCCGGGCAATGTGCATAGACCGATACATTCATACACTGTCTGACCATTGAAATCCGCTCGCATGAGCCCGATACCACTCGCGCCTTTTGCAGTCCCAAAGATACTCACGCCAGTCTTTTCACCGAGAATAGTCGTATCAGTCGCTTCAAAAGCTTTGCAGTCTTCACAAGAGCCGCCAATCCCCCATACGTTCGTGCGAATACTGACCGCAAACCCATCCGGAGAAATAAGAGTTATCTTGTCAAAGCCACCGATATTCGCATCGACGGCTGACTGGTCACTAATCTTCCAATCAGCCGGATACCTGAAGTTAAACTTCTCATACTTGAGTGAAGTACTCTTCCAGCCTTCGTACGGATCAGGGGTCGCAGTTACTGAAGCAGATGGACTCGGACTGGCCGTCTGAGACACCGGCTTATTCCCAAAAAACGCATACCACACTATCAAGCCAACAATGATCAGCAACAAGATAATAATGATAATAATGCTGGCCTCCCCAGACGGGCGAGCCTTGCGACAACTTGGCAATCCAAGCACGAAGATACTCCTCTTATGCTTAGAATGGTACGCCGTTCTTAACGCTTACGCTAGTACTTGTTCGTACAGTATCTTCGTCGCAGCACCGTACTCACCCGACTCAACAAGCGCAATTCGATCAAACTCAATCGCTTGCAATGGCACCGGCGCGAGGAAAGGAATGCCTCCGACATCAACGCCGATCGTAAGGTGAGGTGTGCGCTCGGCATATTTTGTTCGCTCAGCTTCACCAACCTTTTCATGAACTGCCTCATGAACTGTTTTCATAAACGCCTGAAGCTCGTCAGAGCCTTCAATGTGGGCGAGAATATACCCAGCATTCGGGCCTTCGGCAGCGTAATCTATACCCTCTACTTTACAATGCACCTCTGGCAATAGTACGTCGTCGAGCATATGCCATACCGATTCTGCTTGAGCAAGATCATCGACCTCCCAAGCAAGAATGGTAATGTGCGGAAGATGACCGTGGTCAAGTCGGTAACCTTCGCCAACCACCGCAATGGCCTGTGAGTAATTGGTGAGCTTTTCTGATTGTTCTACAGTTGGCAACAACGCTACGCGTACCTTCATAAGCTAGTCTCCCTTCTTAATGAGTTGCATAAAGACATCGCTTGGAATCGATACTTTACCGATTTGCTTCATACGAGCTTTACCTTTCTTTTGCTTCTCTAAGAGTTTCTTCTTACGTGACACATCACCACCATACAGCTTGGCAGTCACGTCTTTTCGTAATGCAGAAATCGTCTCGCGAGCTATAAACTTCGCACCGATCGCCGCCTGCACCGCCACCTCGAAGTTTTGTCGTGGGATGAGCTCTTTGAGTCGTTCGCACAGACGACGACCAAATACTTCTGACTTCGAGCGTGCCACGATCGCACCCAGCGAATCAACACGTTCACCAGCAAGCAAGATGTCTACGCGCACGAGATCTCCCTCTTGGTACTCGTCCCACTCATAACTTAAGCTCGCAAAGCCTGAAGTCTGACTCTTGAGCTCATCATAAAAGTCGGTAATAATTTCGGCGAGTGGTGCCGCAAAGCCTACCACTGCTCGCGTCGGATCAAGGTATTCCAGCTTGGTTTGTCGACCACGCGCATCAATGACGAGTTGCAAAATCCCACCGATATATTCCGCAGGCGTGACGACCTCACCATTCACCCATGGCTCAGAGATAGTTGATATCACACTTGCATCCGGCAGTGCACTAGCCTGCTCGATCGTAAGCTCTTCACCGTTTGTGAGCTTCACCTTGTAGCTCACGCTTGGACTGGTTACGATCAGATCGAGATCAAACTCTCGCTCGAGACGCTCTTTGATAATCTCAAGATGCAACAATCCCAGAAAACCGATGCGCATCCCGAAGCCGAGGGCGGCAGAATTCTCAGTTGTAAATGTTAACGAAGCATCACTCAGCGCGAGCTTCTCGAGAGAGTCCTTGAGCTTGGGATACTCCTCTTGGCTCGTCGGATAGAGGCTTGCGAAGATCAACGGCTGGACTTTTTTATAGCCCGGCAAGGCCTCCGTCTTCGGTGTCGCGCCTAAAGTGACAGTATCACCGACACGCGCAAACTGGACCGACTTAATGTTC
This sequence comes from uncultured Candidatus Saccharibacteria bacterium, assembly GCA_964613485.1. Lineage (GTDB taxonomy): Bacteria > Patescibacteriota > Saccharimonadia > CAILAD01 > JADZGC01. The sequence goes on along the minus strand of CAZTHB010000039.1, from coordinate 202 downwards.
GTCGTAATAAAGCCAATCTGACCAGTCCTAAGCTCCGGATCTTCGACACGTGATGGAGTGAAATGCCCGACTTCGAGCGCCAGTGATGCACTGCCTGACTGAATGAGCCGAATTTCTTCATTTTTTTTAATACACCCATTCATAATACGCACATACAGAATCACACCACGATACCCGTCGTAGAGTGAGTCAAAGACCAGCG
>CAZTHB010000038.1:0-5904 GCA_964613485.1 uncultured Candidatus Saccharibacteria bacterium | reverse complement strand
CTGTTGGCGGCGGAGCCTGTCCGCTCACTTCTATGACATCGATATTTACATTGCTCGTACCGGCGGTAGGATGTTTTGCAGTACGGATCGAGACGGTGTACGTACCGTATGGCAGTATGCCCAAGCACTCATCCATATAAAGTACCCCAGATCAAATACAAGATTAGTTATCCTATCTATCCCGGCGAAGACACATCGAAGTGGTACTTATCATCTGATATCGACCACATGAATGGCCAAATCAAAACCACAACTTACGAGTACTACAATGAAGACCAGACTACAAAGACAACCAAAACCGCTAAAAATGGAGCTACTTCACACGGCGATTGGTTTGGCGCATGGAATCGCGTAATACTCGACAAGTGGGTCAAGGAATGTAGTCAAATTAACGGCGCAGATTGCGCAGAAGGGGTCTTCCCAGTTCCGATTTCAAGCGCAACTAAAGCCCTCATCAAACCCACTAAGGCACCTCTTAATCCAAATCCAGCAGCACCAGATAATGGGTGGCATACGCTGCGGTACAACGATGTGTTTCGATTCAATGGACAGCAGCTTCACTCAGAGATCTGTGGTAAACCGAAACTATTTACTGTCGGTGGTGCCGTACCAAAAGGCGCCGACATTGCTTATTGCACACCGCACTAATCTATGACCACGCGGCCGGACTTAGTTAGAAAATTTTAAGAAGAAGATTATTTCTCTTCGCGTTCGACCACGATCGTACACTCAGTTACGAGCGCAGCAATTGCACCTACCGCAGCGAGTGGTGGGGCCAGTACGGCACCAACTACACCTATCGTGAGGGGTAATTCAATAATGCTCTTGCCCTCTTTGTTGCGGATCGTAATTTTACGAATATTACCTTCAGCAATAAGCTCCTTAACTTTCTTTAGGAGTTCTTCGCCGTTCACCTTAAATTCTTCTGTGGTCTTGGATTTTGTCATACTCTCATTATACCCCTATCTGCAACTCCACTAGGGACTAACGGTCAGCGCCTCTTGATTAACCACACTGCGCTTACCGCCCGCCTCAACATATGTCTGGATAAGCCAAGTCCCGCTCGTTAAGCCAATCGACGAAGCATTCCAATAAAGATTAGCGTCTGCAGATATAGAGATACCACCATCTGGCCACACTACAAGATTATCAGTCGTACGGATAGCTCGAACACGACACACAGCATTAACAATATAGCTCACACACGTCGCATTCATTTCGGGTCGGAGATATCCGGTCGCAGAAACGCTCACCTGTTTTGTGTTGAGCGGCAATCCAAGCGGCTTAGCTAATGACACTACCTTGAGAGCATCATAGACATTGAGACGTCCATACCCGTATAGAGTTGTGAAGCTCTGACCACTCATACCAGCTACTTTTGTGGCGGTGCTTGTCAGGGCTGACCGCACTTGAGCAGGGGTGAGAGATGAGTTTTGTGACAAAAGCAGCGCTACCGATCCAGCCACAATTGGCGATGAAAATGATGTACCAGCGCTACCGCAAGTATATCGACTGGTTTGATTTGCGCTCGACCAGCTCGTCGAACAGATCGATGTACCGGGCGCGAGCAATGCGAGGTTTGGGCCATAATTTGAGAAGCTAGCACGCACATCATTACTATCGCTCGCCCCGACCGCAATCACTGTCGAATAGTTCGCTGGGTATGAGAGACTGCCCGTATTCTCGTTGCCAGCTGCAGCGACCACCACGACTCCTTGCGAATGAGCATAATCGACCTGTTCTGCCACTAACGGATCACTCCCCGTCGACCCAAGGCTGAGATTTATCACTTTTGCTCCATGTGTCACGGCATAACGTATTGCGAGTGCCACTGACACAGTGTCGCCTTCGCCATTATCACCAAGCGCCTGCAACGGCAGAAGCTTAGTACCCCATGCAACGCCCGAGATGCCCTGTGCGTTACTCGACTCAGCAGCCACTAGTCCCGACACGAGCGTACCGTGAGCTGCTGCGCTTGACGTAGAGTCAACTTCGCCAGCCTGCACACTATTATCGTTACTTACAAAATCCCAGCCAATCCTATTGTCTATGTACTCATCATTATCATCATCAATGTTATTACATGATTTATCGAGTGGTAGCCCTCGACTAGTACAGTTTGGCGCCGCTCCTTCCTCGACTGTAGATCCAGCTTCCCCATCATTTACCGCCCACTTACTATCTAAGTCCTGATGAGTAAGCGCGAAGCCCGTATCGATGACCGCCACCGTCACCTCGCTATCGCCCATCGTATTATCCCAGGCTGCAGGCGCTTGCACTTTCGGTAAATGCCACTGTGAGCTATAAAACGTATCATTAGGCGTTAGTAGTGCGTAGTAACGCTGCGAACTATACGGAGTGACGCCACTCGTCAAAACTGTACCCGCTGGAGCAATATATATATCAAGCGCCTGAATGTAGCTCAACTCATCAGCCTGTTTGCCATTCTGCTCGATATACCTCGCCTTAGCTTCAGGAGAATCAAAACGAAGTAATTCTTGGTTACCGTCAACTCTATCTGCATAACTCGATTTATCTGATGATCGGCCTGTTAGCGACGGCTCATTGCCAGACGTAATCTCGGGCGGATCACTTAACTCACGTGGGGACTCCGCTACCGCCTCAGATGGCTGGTGTGCGTCTTGATATCGTGGTGCGACAATATGCAGTCGCTCACTCGCTAATCCCGCAAGCGTCAGGCTAATACCAAAGATAATACACAATATATATGTTTGTTTTCTCATGCTTTATGGAGCGTTGTTCTTATGCTAAGGATATACTACCCGGTACAGCAATTCAATTACAGACTCGTGACATCGCCCTACTCCTGTGTAATAATTACGGCCACGTACCTATTCTTGAGAGGATACCCTGATATGTGGATTTTGCATCGCATCTTTTCACAAGACTGGAGCTTCGCTGGCATCACCTGGAGTATTCTCGGTGGCGTTGCATCTGGACTTGTCTTCACTCAGATAAGCAACCTAGCGACTACACTTGGACTGCACCGCAGCATGACTCATCACGCGTTCACACTTCACCCGCTACTAAATTGGCTCTTCCGCCTTGTGCTCTGGCTCTCGGTCGGCATCAAGTGGTGGGAGTGGTGCCGCGTGCATGCCTACCACCACCAACACACCGAGACCAACCTCGACGGGCACAGCCCGATGTACAAAGGAGGGTTGAGCGGAGTGATTCTACACAACCCTGGACTGTATCAAGGTTCTGCACATGATCCGACTGTTATCACTGCTACTGAGCGCCAATTTCGTCCCGACGAATGGGATCGCCGCCTCTTCGACCGTGAAGGACTTGGTCGGGTGCTTGGCATCGTGAGCTGCGTGGTTATCTTTGGGGTCGTTCCCGGCATCATTGCCTATGTAGTACATATCTACGTGTACATCATTCTGAATGGCGCCATCAATTCGATAGGCCATGGAGCCGATTCGATGGGACCCAATACCCGTCTCGAACGAATCCTCCGACGCATTTGCATCAGTTCGGGCAAGCGTCCAGGCTATAATCCGTCGACCGCTAAAGCCCGCCAAGTCGGCAACTCCCTAAACTTTCAGTGGCTTGCTTGGGTTACGATGGGCGAAGGCTTGCACTACAACCATCACTTCGCACCTCGAAGCCCAACCATGCGTCGATTCAAAGGTGATCACGATCCAGGCCTGTACTTCCTGTATGGACTCCGTGCACTGGGACTAGTCGGCAACTTCCGTCTACCAGTACTAGAGCGCAGACCCATCTAGCGCGATGATGGCTGCTCGCGAATCAGCGCCCTATCCACCCTACCCCTTCTGCGGAAGGGGTTTTATATATAGCACTACTACAGCAACTTCGCGGCGACTTCTTCCCAATTCTTCACCACTTCTACATCATCTGGTAGATCCTCACTCTCGGACCAGAGGTATTCCCCAAATCGTAATGCACGTATGCCTTGCTCATGCGCTGCGCGACAATGAGTGGGGTGATCGTCTATCAATATAGAAACACCAAGCTCCCGAAAAATATGACCCTTTGGGGCAGCCCCCAAGCCCCATCGCTCATGACCAACTACACGAACTTGAGAGAAGAGTTCCGGAAAATGCTTCTCTAGCCAAGCAATCGTAAGATCCTTCATGGGCTGTGGACGAGCAGTAACGATCACCAGATCATACTTCTTCGCAAGTTTTATCAGCACTTCTACCGCCCCAGGCAATGGATCAATATAGAACTCATCCGATATTAAATAAGCATCGATCCTACTTATAATATCTTCTTCATCAAGTCCGGTTCGCTGCCTAATAGTATTGACTGTTCCTGCATAAAACATTTCGTCCGCAGTGAGACGAATACCGAAGGATTCGCTCGCAAATCTTGCCAATTCTCCGAAGTGCGGCACCAGCACATCATCAATATCAACTGCTACAGTTAATTTTCGAGCCATGTATATCATTATATATATTTGACGCAGATCGGCCTATTCACTATACTTCCCTGCGATGGACAACATCATCATCTGACGGCTCACCGTGGCTCCGTGTCACACATGAACACAATGTGGCTGGTAAAATATCCAAAGCACCTCAAGAACGTGCACCTTCTTTGATGTAGCTGTCAGAATGAAACCGATCAAAGAAATATGGAGAACATAAGCCCAGCATACAGAGCGCTTCACCGAGCTGCGCGCGACATAAATGTCTCGGCCCTAGGGGTTGTGAGCAAAACCAATCGACACATGTCGTAACGTTTTCTCGCAGCCCCTTTATTCTTTTTTAGAAAACCATAATTGCTAGAGACAAAAATAGGAGATATATTAATCATATGACTTCAGCGACGATATCGGGCGGAACTGTGCACGAGATGCCGTCCGACCTCAAGCAAGCCCTGCTCTCTAATCCAGCCGCTATACCAAAATGGGAGAGCCTCACACCACTCGCCCGTAATGAGTGGGTTTGCTGGACAATCGCACCAAAGCAACAAAAAACTAGAGACGAGCACGTACGGCGCGTGATAGAAGAACTTCAGCAAGGTAAACGAAGGCCATGCTGCTGGATCGGCTGCATACACCGTACCGACAAGGAAATTAGCCCTTCGATCAAAGGCATTCTCGAAAAGCGAGCGCCTAAGCGCTAGGCATAATCGAACTCAGCTCAATAACCCCAATCTTGTTGCCATTGACGCATCTGTGTTATTTCTTTTGTTTGAGCTGCGATTATATCCTCGGATAACCTCTTTATCTCATCATGCTTAGCGTTTTGCTTCGCCAACTGCGCCATATCGATTGCACCTTGATGATGGTCTATCATTTGTGCGATAAACAATCGATCAAAATCATCGCCCGTTTTATTCCTCAATGATGAAGCCATGCCATCCATACTCATAGCACTATGATCCATCATGTCGTGATTAACCTGGGACTGACTGCCTTGATTTCTAATTCCCATAAATCGCATCATATTTTGATCTTGGGCATTTACCGCATAACTTGCTCCAAACCCAGCAATAATCACTCCGAGCAGCAAGCCTATCAGACCTACATACACCGACTCTTTGTTCATAAAACCCCTCCTCTATACCCTAGTAATTTCATATGCTGTACCGTTCTAGTATAGATGATTCCCAAACGCAGACTTCAACTCTAGATGACGGGCGTATAATAGAAGTATACGAGGAGGCAGATATGACAAAGCAATGCCAGAGTTGCGGGATGCCGCTCTACACTAAGAGAGTTGGAGACTGTCGTGGCACCGAAAAAGATGGATCAAAAAGTGAGAAATGGTGCTCATTGTGTTACAAGAATGGTACATTCATCGGACCAGACTGTACTCTCGATGAGATGAAGAAGATTGTTGACGACGCCCACGCGAACAAGGCAGCGGTAAGCTCATGCGCTGGCTCGCACAAAAACAACTCCCC
>CAZTHB010000037.1:1338-6095 GCA_964613485.1 uncultured Candidatus Saccharibacteria bacterium | reverse complement strand
ATCCATGATTCCGATCATGGTTAGCTACCACCCGGACAACGATGACGTACTCTTCGTCCCCGGGCTCGATGGCCATGACGGTGAGCTACCGAAAATCGGTCAGCCAATGCCGCGCGACATTCAGGTCGCCTTCGGCATCCAGAGTGTCGATCTGGCGCATGTGGTGGCCCAGCAGCCCTCATTCAGGGACGGATGGGCACCGCAGAACCATATCGGGCTTCTGGGACAACCGTCCTGATGGCCCGAACACCGACTACACCGTCGCCCGCGAGTCCCTACTGATGGGAATGAATGGTCGCGAGTTGATCGAAGACCTCGTGCTCTGAGCTCAATCCACCCCCTCCCGGATAGCTAACCCTATTCAGGATTTTTTTGCCAGCCGGCAATACATATTGACATTTTATACATTTTGTGCTAATATATACTGATCGTCCAAAGCGGACGTACTGCAATCGCAGATGCACCCTCATAAGGAACAGCATGACGACACTGAACATTGGATCCCTCCCCGCCGAGCTCGTCTGGAACCCCCGGACGCGCGGTGCGGTCAGCCTCGAGCTGGTCGCCGGCAAGGTCAAGTCCTCCATCTTCACCATGATGGAGTCCGGGGCGATCGCGCAGCGTGATAGCTTCGGCTTCGCGCTCGCCACCCCCGACATCAAGCTCGCCGACGTATGGGACGACCCCGAGAAGCTGATCGCCATGGTGGCGTTCTGGGGTCCGGAAGGACCTCGCTTCGCGGCCAACGCGTGTCGCAAGATCCGCGCCGCTGCGCGCGAGAACATGGACACCGAGACGATCCGACGCAATCACCCGTACCTCTTCCTCGACAGCGTGGCGAGCGTCGAGGAAGACGGCACCTTCACGTGGGGAGACTTCCCCTACGACGGCGCCGCCTTCACCGAGGTGCAGGGTCGGCGCCTGCTCGGTGCCGTGAGCGCCTTCCCCAAGGAGGAGGATCCGATCATCGCCCGTCTCTTCACGGGGTTCATCGGCCTCGCCATGTACATCTCGGATGGTGGCGCAACCACCACCTGAGCAACGCCCCAACGGGCCTAACACGTATTCGTTACGTGAAAGGCCCCGAGGGGCCTTTTCATTTATACCTGCAGTAGCTCCATCAGTTTTGCATAAAAGCGTAAATTATGAATGCTCGCCATACGTTCACCGACTGGCAGGTTCGCACGAAACATCGCGTGCACATAGCTTGCCGAATAATGCCGGCAGGTCTCGCAATCACAATGAAGATCAATTGGGCCAGATTGATTCTGCAATGACAGATTTTTCATAGTAATGGTGGAGTGAAACGACTGATCGAGATCCAGCTCTTCCGGCCTCTCCTTCCATACATACAGCTTGCGATGACGCGCCTCACGGGTAGGAATCACGACATCAAATAAGTCGTAGCCCATCCGTACACAGGCCACAATTTGCTCAGGCGTACCAACCCCCATCGCATATTTGATTGCATCGGCTGGCGTATCATCCACGACCGCCTGCAAGGTCTCTACCTGGAGCTCATTTCTTTCATTGACCGGAAAGCCTCCATAGCCATAGCCGTCAAATTTTAGCTTGGCGAGCTCAGTAGCGCACTTACGGCGCAGTTCACGATCTCCCCCGCCCTGGACGATACCGAAGAGTAATGGCTTGCGCTCTTTACCTCTCGTAACTTTGTCGAAGTGTGTACGCGCTCGCTTCGCCCACTTAATCGTCCGCTCTACACTCTTGAGCTGCTCGGTCAGTGGCATATCCGGCTTCGTACAATCATCCAAGATCATAATAACGTCACTGCCAAGCTTGAGCTGATAATCAATACAGCTCTCCGGTGTGAGCATCAGCTTATTTCCTGCTGCATCCTGAAATTGCACACCATCATCGGTAAATTTACCGCCGGTGTTGAATTCTCGCACTAAGCTCATAGCCTGGAAGCCACCTGAGTCGGTGATAATCGGCCGATCCCAGCCAGTAAAGCTATGCAGTCCACCCTGTTCGGCGATGACCTCAACTAACCCCATATTGGCAAGATGGTACGTATTCATCACCATGCCAGGCGTGCTTGTTTTCTTCACGCCTTCAGTATCGACAGATTTAATCGTCGCGCGTGTAGCGTCTGGAAAGAACGCCGGGAGTCGCACCTCCCCATGATTTGTGTGAAGCGTTTTCATATCTGCAACATTCTACACAAAAACACCCCAGTAAACTAGAGTGTTTTGCTTGCTGCAAATGATTTACTTGTAGTAGCTCTTTATCTGGAAGAGCAGATAGAGGCCAATTACGAGACCAATAAGGCCGGTCAAAACGCCGCTTACAAGCTCGAATGGACGACCAAATCCGTACAGTACATTGTAAGCAAACGAGAGAATGTCTGCCCAGAAAAGCAACTTCCAAGCGCTCAGCTTCTTAGCCTGCAGCCCTGGGAAGGCAATAAACTGTATGACTACTTGAGCGATGAGAGCAATAAAAGGTATCCACAAAAATGGCCCCGCAACAGCGCCTACGACACCAAATGTGGCAACGTTCGCGATACCGAGTAATGCCAGAAGCGACAACGCCGCCAATGCGCCGAATACTGCGACAACGATATTGATCCAAGGTAACCACTGCACAAGCGTCTTACGCGCATTCTCAGGTAGCTGGAATGGTGCCTTCTTCGTGAAATAAGGCTCGAGTGTTGCGATCAGATCCCCCGTTTTTGTTGACTTGGCTTCTGCCATGATAATAACTCCTTAATTAAAGCTTAGTAGTAGCTGATGTCATTGTAGCAGAATATCGATTTATTCCGCACATGCTTTGTATGGGTTAGCGACTCTCACTTAGGCTGCGATGTCGAATTTCTTGAGCTTATTCTTGACAGATTCCGTGTTCGCGGTCTGCAACTTCAAGAGCTCGGCATAGATGCCGCCCGGCTTCTTAGCGAGTTCGGCTGGAGAGCCTTGCTCAGCGATCTTTCCCCCCTTGAGGCCAACTATCGTATCGACGCCAGCAATCGTACTCAGGCGGTGAGCGATAATAATAGTCGTTCGCCCCTTCATGAGCCGCTCAAGCGCTTCTTGCACCTGATGCTCTGCCTTAGCGTCAAGTGAGCTTGTCGCTTCATCGAGAATCAGAATTGGTGGATTCTTCAAGAGGGCGCGCGCGATAATAATGCGCTGTTTCTGACCTCCCGATAGCTTGATACCCCGCTCACCGACCTCAGTTTTATATCCGTCTGGTAATCTCTTTATAAAATCGGCTGCATTCGCCATCTTGGCTGCTTGCACGAGCTCGGCTCGTGTATAGCGACGCCCTAAGCCATACGCTATATTTTCTTCGATTGTTCCTGAGAAGAGTGAGGGATCCTGGAAGACAATGCCTACTTGCTTGCGGAGGCTTTCTTGCGTCACGTCATATATTGACGTTCCATCAACCAGGATTGACCCTGATTGCGCTTCATAAAAACGCACGATGAGATTCGCGATTGTAGATTTCCCCTCACCACTCTCGCCTACAAGCGCAACCTTACTATGAGCAGGGATCGTAAAGCTAACATTACGCAAAACCTTTCCACCCTTATCGTAAGCAAACGTGACGCCGTCAAATCTCACCTCACCACCGGTGATTTTGAGTGCCTTCGCGCCATCGATATTTGTAATCGCCGGCTTCGTATTCATCACCTCGAAATAATCTCGACTATCGGCCTGCGCTCGCTGAATACCTTCGATCATAAAGCTCGCACCAAAGAGCGGAAACTGCGCCTGATTTGCAAGTGTGATGAGCAGCACGGCTGTACCAACAGAATACGCACCACCAAGCGCCTGCCACGTAATCACTACAAAAATCAAGAAAAACACTATACCAAGTGCCAAACGACGATACGTATCGTAACGGTGCCACTCGATAGATTGCGCTTGAGCAATGCTCTCGATCTTACGACGCTTCTTGCCGAAGAATCCCAACTCCCCCATCTCGCGTACGAAACTCTTCACAACACGCACTTGGCCAATTGACTCAACAAATCGACCGTTCGCAACATCAAGATGCTTATTCATCTCCATCTGTTTTTTCTGATACGCATTACTAGAAAGATGCGTGATGTAAATATAGCTCGGAAAAATAATCATCAAAAGCAGCGCGATCTGCCAAGAATAAAACGCGATCGCAACCAATGTCACGATGGTGGTTAGGAAAAACTGCACGAAGTTATTGGCCAGCGCATTCATAAGCTGTGACAGACTCGAGATACTACGCTCAAGACGGGCAGTGATCTTGCCGGTTTGCTCGGAGTCATAATACTGAATTGGCAGCTTCATAAGGTGATCATAGTATCGTTCGGACAATAAGCTATTAAGCTTAACTGACATACGGTCGCCAAGGTACCCATTCAAATTAGCCAGAAATGCAACCACCATACCACTCACCAGCATCAGGCTAAGCGGTACAATTGCGTCCTGGATAGTAACCGCTTCGCCGCGAGCATATTCAGTAATAAGATCCACCAACCATTTTGTCAGAAAAGGCTGCACGAGATTGAAGGCAGCTAGTACAACGACTAGCACAGCAATGATGAGGTAGTATTTCTTGAGGCTCGAACTATATTTGAGGATTTTGATAATGTCTTGCATGACTTCCTATTGTACGGTAGAGGTTCGTATCGCGCTAGAGCAAAACTGGTACAATAGGAGCATGAAGCATCTCAAGGCATATTTCGAAGCGCAACCCAAGCGACCATATCGCAAAGGCGATGTTGTTTTACACCAAGATGAATCAAGCGAAGATGT
>CAZTHB010000037.1:0-1238 GCA_964613485.1 uncultured Candidatus Saccharibacteria bacterium | reverse complement strand
TATGTCACACAAGAGGTGTGGTCTATATACTTTGATCTGCCTACTTATCGCACTGATGTGCCCGGGATGCACCCAAGATAATCCACCGACTCCAAAGCCCATTCTCCAGACACCAACGCGACAGATTAGCAACCCATTTGATGGGCATCAGATCTACGACGACCCAAACGATCAGGCCTCCCTGCTAGCGCGCCAGTGGCTAAAATCTCGACCATCTGATGCATTGGCACTTTCCAAGGTAGGATCTCAGCCTTGGTCAAGGTGGTTTGCGGAGACAAACTGGGCTATCGCTCAAGAGATAGGCGAGTACTTCAGGGAAGCCGAGGAGGCAAAGTCTCTCCCGGTCAGTGTCCTCTACATGATCCCGAAGCGCGATTGCAGTAGTCTCGATGCGGGTGGAGGGTTTACATCAACAGCACAGTATAGAGAATGGATAGCTCGAATCGGTGTAGCTGCAATATTTTACACTGGTCCAGCGGTATTCATTCTGGAGCCTGACGCAGTAGCTAGCTGGGATTGCTTGAGCAAGACACAGCGTGATGCACGGATAGATGTGTTGCAATATGCCATCAACACCCTAGCCACCAAGAATCATGCCGTCTACCTCGACGTGGGCAATCCGGCGTGGCATACTCCGGACGAGATTCTTGCTCGCATTAAGTCGTTCGATTTGACCGCACTACGTGGTTTTGCTCTCAACGTATCAAACTTCATCCCGACCACCGAGGTAGTCGCCTATGCCGAGGCGCTGTACGCGGCAACCAGCCTCCCCTCCGTCATCGACACCAGCCGTAATGGTAATGGCCATTCAGCTCAAGAAGGCTGGTGCAACCCACCCGGTCGGGCGCTCGGCGATCCACCGCGTGCTATCACCAACAATCCTGCTGTCGACGCATACCTGTGGGTCAAAGCCCCTGGCGAATCCGACGGGAGACGTGGAGATGCCGAGACAGACTGCCATGGTGGCCCAGATGCAGGAGAATTTTGGCCAGCCTATGCTGTTGAGCTTGGGCGCAACGCGCACTGGTAAATAACCTATACGCTTCGAACACACCCCGCGAGTCATTAGCTCGTGGGGCTTTATATCTGCAGACACATCCCGGGCGCTCCATATGGCCATGGCGATTTCTGCTACACTAGAGGTCTATGAAACTCCCTCGCAAAGCGATCATTGCCGCTGCTGGCATGGGTACGCGTTTCTTACCACAGACCAAGGCAATGCCCAAGGAAATGCTCCC
>CAZTHB010000036.1:0-6100 GCA_964613485.1 uncultured Candidatus Saccharibacteria bacterium | reverse complement strand
GATCTGTGCGTGGCGTCATGACTTGATCATATATGAAAACCCCACCGGATGGTGGAGTGTGGTGTGGCTCAATAATTTCAGCTTGCTCGTAGAGATAAGCCTAATTCATCAAGCTTGGCGACAACTTCGTCAACAGACTTCTGCCCGAAGTTGGTGATGGCCAGCAGATCGGCAGCGGATTTGAGCAGTAGCTCACCGAGAGTATGGACTTGCGCTCGCTTGAGGCAGTTGTACGGACGCTCAGAAAAGCCGAGGCTTTCGATCTCTCGATCTAGTAGCGCGCTTGGTACTTCAGGATCTGTCCGGATGGAGATATCGGCAAGGGAAAAACTTACGTTTTGTGTTTTGAGTAGACGTAGCAGCTCTGCTAGATTCGCAAACACGACATCTGGAGCTCCTTCGAAGATGAGCGGTACATGGACACTGACTCTGGGCATGATTCCTCCTGGAGGAAATAGGTGCGAATAGGGAGTATATTAGTATAAATTTATAAAAATGTCAATAAAAATGGTGCGCCCTGAGGGATTCGAACCCCCGACCTTCTGATCCGAAGTCAGACGCTCTATCCAGCTGAGCTAAGGGCGCATACATAATCTAGGCTGTAACAAAGTGCAGTCGGCATATACCTTCCTGTCCGGCATTAGGATAGAGCGCTGGGCTACACAAGTCCTGATGGCGAAGTAACACAGGAGTATATAACAGATAGATTTTACAGCTTTAGTACGAAAAAACCAAGCGTGCTGCTGTCACATCGCTTGGTGTTTCGTGTTCGTATCTCCACAGATATGTGCTGCTCATGCTTATTATACACCCTAAACAATCTGTCATTACTATTGCGTAATGAATCATTGTATGTTTTGATATATATCGTATTTACCCGTACCTAGCCTGTGGAGACCAAATGAGTCAGGGGAGCAGGAGAGTGAGTAGCAAGAGTAGTAGGGGTAGCGCTCGTTCTGGCAGGCAAAGGACTGCAAACGACCGGCGCACTGCCGCGAAGCTTCGTGAGGCTAGCGAGGATCAGCTCGAAGCATCTGCCAGACGGCGTCTCGCTCATGAAGCGGACGTATTCGATGCCCAATTGACCAGACCCGATCTCATGGGTTCAGCTGAAAGGAGCTAACATGCCACGCCGTGATGGAAACGTGAGCGGCAAGTCGCGCAGAGGAACGCACAAGAAGCGTGCTCATGGCAGTGCCGCCAAGAGCCATCAGTACAAGGCGAAGAAGATCAGACTGTCGCCACGCGGCTCGCGCCCAACATCTGACTAGTCCTGGAGGCTACATGGCCATATGCTCAGCGCCCAGGCGCACTTAATGTCTCGACTGCTTCGGTGGTCGAGACATTTTCTTTGCCAGAACAAACACTACTCGGTATATCTAGGTGGGCTTAATTACCATAGAGCCTTTTATGCCAGTATCTGATTTCCCACGCAGGACCGAGCGCGTGGCCTTTGGACTTGTAATAGCTCATGCGGGCCGGGAGCTCAATACTATCGCCTGGGATGATCGCCCCTGATCCATCTATGGTGAATTGTTCTGTATTTATTGACACCTTTGTTTTTGAGCCCCAATTTGTTTTCATGAAGTTTGCCCATGCAATTGCATCATCTTTTGTAGACGCGCCTTTCGACTGCCCGACAAAATCCTGGAAGTTGAATAGTATTGGGGTTGTAAGCTTGCTAAAGAAGTCGGTGTAGTTTTGCTTGAGGCTGCCACCATATACTGACTGCATATCAGAGTACTTTTGCCAAAAAGCTGGAGACCACATGAATTGCTTGCCACTCGCCACGCCATTAAGGCTGGTTGTAAGTTGATTGATGTAGCTGAGATAGGCTGTTTCTATACTGGCGTCCCAGAAGCTGGCTGCATTTGCCTCGTAGGTTATGTACCAGTCGATCTTCGTGCTAGGATAGCGCGCCTTAAAAGCTTTTGCGGCGGTAGTAGATGTCGTGATGTTCTTTGATCTGAAGTTTGCATCCTTAATGCCTTCGATATATTTTGAACCCGAGCTTGTCCAGCTCAAATCTACTGTTCCGACATAGACCTTGTCGAAAGCTGGAGTACTCCCGCCGGGCAAGTAGGGAGCGATAATATCTAGGTAATTCGTATATAAATTACCGTCTTTATCCGCTATATCTTGCAGTACAAGTGTGTCGATATAGTTGGCTCCTTGTGTACGGTTGCCGTTCTTGTCAGGCGGACTGAGCGTGCGATGTTTTGTCCGTACATCTTCCAGGTATGCCCTGAGAGTGTTCGTTGAGATTGTTGGGCTTAAGGATGAGACTTGAATCATGAGACCGTGAGTCGGCTCGGTTGTGGTGGCAGCAAAGCTACGAAAGAGCATAATTGCCCCTGTCATTGCGATCACGAGACTGACGAGCATTGCGTTCCGCTTGCCTTTGATTGAGACTTTTTGGAATGATTGCGGGGCGACATTTGTCATAATACTTGTGATTATGTGCTTCATCATTATTCCGCACAAGTTATAAATGTTTTGCCAGATACAGTAAAACCATCCATAATAAAGCCATGACTAAGATCGAGAAAAAGAACCGCGTCTCACCCCGACGCCCCAGTGGGTTCCCAGAATATTTGCCTGCTGAGCAGCTAGAGTTTAATCGTTTGCTTGGGGTGATACGCACGAGTTATGAGTCGGCTGGTTTCACGCCGATCGAGACTCCGGCACTCGAGCTCGCTGAAGTACTACTTGCGAAGGGTGGCGGCGACACAGAGAAGGAAGTCTTTCGTTTTGGCAAAGGCAGTAAGGACTACGTGATGCACTACGATCTGACAGTTCCTCTCGCTCGGTATGTGGCTGAGCGCCAGAATGATCTCGCATTTCCATTTCGTCGTTCACAGATCCAGAAAGTGTGGCGCGCTGAGAGGGCACAAAAAGGCCGGGCCCGCGAATTTTATCAATGTGATGCTGATGTAGTGGGCGAGACGGATGTCGCGGTCGACGGAGAGTTAATCGCACTAGCTGCAGCCACGATCCGTTCGCTGGATATCGGACCCTTCGTTATTAAGGTAAACAATCGCAAGTTACTTACTGGCGCATATGAAGCGCTCGGCCTGCAGGACAAAAGCGTCGAAATCTTACGCTTGATCGACAAGCTTGAGAAGATCGGCTCAGAGGAAGTAGTAAAGGGTCTCGTGAAGCTAAGTTTGACACCTGAGTCTGCCGAGCAACTGCTCGAGCTCACGCATTTACGTGGACCAGTTGATGAGGTGTTAGGCGTATTGCGAGATAAGCAGATACAAAATGCCACGTTTGTCCGAGGGATTGAGGAGCTAGAGCGGGCACTTGATGCAGCTCGGGCAGCTGGCGCACAAGAATCTGAAATTGAAATTGACTGTTCAAAGGCACGTGGTCTCGACTATTACACTGCAACCGTATTTGAGACGGTACTGACTGAAATGCCTGAGCTTGGGAGCGTATGTTCTGGCGGAAGATTCGATGATCTTGCTTCTTATTATAGTGATCGCTCATTGCCAGGGGTTGGTATTTCCATTGGTTTGACACGATTATTTGACGGATTACTGTCGGCCGGTAAGGTTGATTTAACACGACAGACGACAAGTGGTGCGATAGTACTCGCACTCGATGAATCAGCTTGGGAGATGGCGGGTGGTGTTGCGCAACAGTTACGTGATCACGGATGTGTTGCAGAGCTCGCACTGACAGAGTCAAAGCCTGCGAAAGTATTTGCACGAGCCGACAAGCTGGGCATCCCACTGGTGTGTATCATCGGTGAGCAAGAGCTTGCTGCAAATAAAGTCGCAGTGAAGAATCTGCGAACTGGTAAGCAGACTGATGTAGCGCGGGCAGAGTTGGTGCAATTTATCAAAAATCTCACCAAACTGTAAAAAATCTTTGACAGTTGAACAAAAAAGCATGCTACAATGTTAGTCTATGCAGTTAGCACAAAAGCCGAAAATCAGTACAGCAGAACGAGATGCGATAGAAGCGCGCATTTCTGCTTTGCGTGCGGAAGATGCTATCGCAACCGAAGAGCTGGCCGACGCGACTCATAATGGTGCCGAAACCTATCATGATAATGCGGCTTTCGATGCAGCAAAAGACAAAAAGAACTTGGCTCAGGTGGGACTCGGCAAGCTGCTCACACTCCTTCGTCACGCCGAAGTTGTAGAGTCTCTAAAAAACCTAGAAGTAGTGCAAATCGGGAGTGGTGTAGTATATCTCGATGAAGACAGCGGTCAAAAGCACGAGATAAAGCTGGCTGGAGATGGGGCGTGGCTGATGGATGGGGAATGGGCGAGTGTCCACGCGCCAATAGGGCAACTACTTCTCGGCGCTAGGGTAGGTGAGACGCGTGAAGGGGTAGTTGGTAACCGCTCGATGAAGCTTACAGTTCTCGAAGTAAAATCCTTGTAAAAAATATATCTAGATGTTATAGTAATACGTCCGTACCTACTATTGACATGGAGGATACATGTCGAAGGATGATTATGGCTGCACTCGGGCTGGATGCCCCAGTCGGTTCGAAACCGCAGGGGATCGCGACGCCCACGCCAAGCAGGAGCACAAGCCTTGTCCACATGGCTGTGGTCAGACATTTGTCTTGACCGGGCTCGGTCTGCACGTCAATAAGTGCGCACACAACCCCGAGAGTCGCGGTAAGCTCTGCTGCTCGCATCGGGGCTGTACGACTATTTTCAGCGCCGGCGAACATGCCAGGCTTGCTACGCATGAGGCTGAGCTGCACCAGACTTGCACCTGCGGCTCTGAGTTCACAATTGCTTCTCTGCGCAAGCACCAGGTGCGATGTGCTCGCTGGCTGTCCGATCAGGCAGCAGAGAGAGATGGCACGCTCAGCCAACTAGTGTGCAAGGGTTGCGATCAGCCAATCGGCGAAGGCGAACACTACCTGACTATCAGCGTACAGCTTGATTCTTGTATGCCTGCGAGCTACGTACCTGTGCGCAAACTGGATCCGACGAGGATCGAGGATGTCGTGCTGCATAGTCCGGCGTGCCTCGTGAAGTGGGCGCAGGAGAATGAGCTCATCGCGAATGTGTTTGGCCAGTGGAGCTTCCAGGCTCGACTGTACCAGCTCGAAGATACTCGAGCCGGTACGTCGGTATGGGTTCCGCTTCATGAGCTCATCGAGAAGCTGGCAGACGGCAGGTCGGGACTTACTTCCGGCAAGCTAGTCAAGGAGTTTGATGGCCTCATCAGGCCAATTACTCAAGATGAGTACAATCATTGGCGCACCTTGCTGCAGATGGAAATACAGCGGCGGGTTGCCAGCAACTGATGAGCGTATTTCATTGTACTGTCGAACACTGTGATCGTACCTTTTCGCTCGAGGGGTTGCGCCATAGGCACAGCCAGAAGCCGCACGTACTGTGCTCGTCATGTGGACGAGCTTTTGTGGCTGGTGGTGGTCTCAAGACTCATCAGCGCATGTGTTCGCCGCCGCCCAACCCTTGTGCGGGGCATAATGAGTCAATTCTCGCTTCTGCCCCGTATCTGCACACCAAAGCATTCACCTTGGTGGGCGCTGCAGATCCGGACGGCAAACAAGTGCGCCGTCGCTATCACGATCTGTATTTCTGTGGCCATGACTGCGTTATGCTGTGGGCGAATTCGACTACGGCTGTCCTTCATGAATTTGCTTCTTCGGATGCTTCCTCGCCCCGAGCTACTTAGCTTGGGGCTTTCTTATTGAAGCTACCAGGAGTAGGCTAGTGTGTATGAAACACGAAACATACGAACTCGCACTCAAGTGTGGTGGCCGACTCGCAGTCATTCATGTGCCGGGGTCGCCTGTATTCCATCTCGAGACTCATGTAAATAGCGGGCATCGGTTCGCGCAGAAATCTCAGTACGAGCTACCGCACCTGCTCGAGCATCTCGCGCTTGAGGGATCGAAGCGCTTCCCAGACCCGCGCACGATTCGCTTCGAGCTAGAAAAATACGGTATCTATCACAATGCCTTTACTTCACTGGATCGCAATTGGTACGAGTTTTATGGCGCAAAAGAATATATCGAGCACATAATCGATCTCGCGTATGAGTGGCTACTCGAGCCAACATTTACCGAAGAAGCGATCAAGCAACAGAAGCAGGTGGT
>CAZTHB010000035.1:0-6310 GCA_964613485.1 uncultured Candidatus Saccharibacteria bacterium | reverse complement strand
TACTAGTAGAGGACGAGTCAAAGATTTGACTGTTAAATAAGATGCCTGCCATACCGCCCATAGTCCCGCCAAACGCGCCATCTGAAGCACTTGTATTACCACAAGTCCTGACAGGTCCCGAGCTGGTACTATTCGTGATCTTAACTCCAGCACCCGCACCAATAAGCCCGCCATGATAGCCCAGCGGCGATATATCGCAAGCATCAACAGAGCCCGTGCTCTCTGCATTACTAAGCGTGATATGGGGCGTAGTGTCACCGATAATACCTACGCCTCGCTCAAAATCATCACCAGACAGCTCCTCACCAAATTGAACCACCGTATTTGCATATGTCACAACCAGTGTATCTATAGAAATGCTGGCACCGTTCACACCACCAGAAATGAGACCCTTGACCGATGCAGATGACGATAACCCATCCATCGCAAGGCCAACCGGCTTACCAAACGTCGGCAGACCCTCAAATCCACCTAAGACAATATTTGTACCGATAACACCCCCAGAAATAATATAACCAAACACATTGCCGCGTACCGTACGTACATTTGTAACTTCGGCATTGAGGGTCGTCATATAGGTGTCATCCTGAATGAGCCCGATGAGCGGCACCTGTACACCGATCACCCCTCCGGTAACAACATTACCGCTAATATCGCTATCGACTACCGTGATGTCATAAACACCTTCTCCAGCAGTAGCCAACACACCCACTACGCCACCGGTCCCGATGGTGCCCTGAACATCACTATACTTCTCGGTAAACTCAGTAAGAGATGAATAAGCAAAAGCTGCAGCGACACTTGCGTCCTTAAGGGTGAAGCTATGAATAGAGTTACTCGCCGCTACTCCGAATAGTCCGACACCAGTCGCTGTGCTCGAGTCGAAGTCGTTCTCTGCATCGATGTACAGGTTCGAGATAGTATAACCCCGACCATCAAAGGTACCATTGAATACATCCGGCGACGAACCGACTGGAAGAAATCCTTGATCATCATTCCAATTAATAGAGTCAGAGCAATCGATACTGTTTGCAAGTCTATAGTTACCCGCTAGATCATTGCGCATATCCTGCAGCTGCTGACAGGTAGATATCGTGTAATCCTTGATACTATCCGTAGTAAGCGTGATCTCATCCGATGACGGGCTCGATCCAGCGGTATTCCGAGCGGTGACGCGTACGGAGTAAGTCATCGATGGCTTTAAGTTATATACCCCCATAGATGGTGTATTCTGCGCAGGAAACGGTGCAACTACCCATGTATCCGACCCCTGCTCTTTATACTCAGCATAATACGTACTCCCAGGCTCAGTACCATCCCAGGTTAAGTCTAGCGTGCGACTTTTGGCGGTGCCAGCAAGACCAGTTGGCTTACTTGGAATATCTTCCGATACATACACTGGAGTGGAAGGATAACCTTCGCCAACCGCACTAATGGCCCGAACCCTAAAATTATAACTCGCACTGCGAGATAGATTCGGGATAACAATTTCCGTATCAGTCGACACGCCATCGTCGAATGTAACCCAATTACCAACAGGACTTGCAACACGATACTCAACCTTATAGTCGATTATCGCGGGTGTAACATCCAGCGCAGTCCAGCTCACGGGGTAATTTGTATTATCTCGAGTCGCCATAAGTCCACCAGGCGGGTTAGGGGTCAGAACGACGGCCCGATGCGTAGGTAAATTATCTGAAACAGTCTGCCATACGTTTGCAAAATCCCACTCATCTAGAGGCGGATTCGTACTATTGTTAGTGAAATAATTTGGGTCCGAGCTATCAACATTTATTTTATTGCAGCCCTCTTCAGCAAAGCCTACGCATTTCTGGATACCTGTCGTAGTAGCATCATAATAATTATCAGCGAAGATCACTTCTTGATAAGTAGCAGGATTGTACGATCCGCCAAATCCTCCATAGGTTGTAGCTCCGCCAGTGGCACCTAGCCAAACATTTGATCGAGCGAAGTTATGCGCGAGTAGACTTGGTGCAGATTGCGCCATCCCAAAAAATCCACCAACACCGGTAGTATATGTCCCATATCCCTCACAGCCAATGCTACCCATACTATACGAATTCGTAATCGATCCGCCATTGTAGCCCCCAACAAATCCACCGCAATACTGAGAAACATTCGTCGCATCTGTATGGTCACTCCCAATAGACGCTACGCTATAGCTATCAGATATCGTGCCGGTATTAAAGCCAACCAGCCCACCGACCCAGTTGGTCTGATTATTTGCCTGACCCATGGCACCTACCTGCGTAGAGTTATAATTTCCGGTCTCACGCGGCACCACACTGCTTCTGCGAATCTGACCATGGTTTATCCCTACAAGTCCGCCAACATTACCATATCCCTTTACATCAGCCGATGACGAAACGTTTTCGATCAGACCATAATTTGTACCGGCGACAGCGCCGAGATTCTGGAAGCCAAACTGAGTTAATAAAATAAGCCGGATAAAATCATTATTACTTTGTGTAAACTTCAAATTACGAACTATCGCCCCAGACTCAAGCTGGGTGAATAGTCCGTACCTGTTATTTGAGCCGTCCCACGTAGTCACATAGAGATTTGTGATCGTATGATTACGCCCATCAAGTACCCCCCCAGAAGCCACCATTCGGGTCGCCATGGCCAATTGACTTGAACCCTTTGCCACCACTGTAGTTACGCGACTCTGTGCAGTCGATATCCTGAATCAAAATATAGTGAGCTGCCCGGAGCTCCTGCATCTCTTGGAGCTGCGCACACGTAGATATCTGGAACGGATCAGATTCGGAGCCCGCACCTTGACCACTAAAGGCACTCGCCCGTTCAGATTGGGCGGTGAATATTCCTAGCGCAAATACTACCGAGAGGCCCAGCATCAAGCCAATAACCCATGTCAGGGTACGCCTCTTTTTGTGTGGTTGTAATTTCTTCATAGCTACTCGACAATTACGTCAATCATATACCTTAAGCATAACATTTTCTTGTATATAAACAGAGATATTTGCAGGACTTTTCAGCATAAGTTGTTTGCAAAGTAGTATTCGACATAGTATCGTAAGCATATGGATCTTACGCGCGTAAAAAAAGCTGACACCCCAGAAGACAAGTCAGTAGAGACAACCCCGCGTCACAAAAAGCGAGTCGGAGCGATCGTTGTATTAGTGACAGTGAGCCTACTCGTGGTCGGTAGCATTTTTGCTGCTGGCTATTATTATGGGCAGTCGATCGCGGCCAAAAATCAAAAAAAGACCCCTGATAATTTTCTCACCAGGCTCGGCAACACACTTGCATTTGCTTCTCCATCTACTGGTGAGGTGCAAAAGGTCGATCGCATGAGCATTACTATCACTGCAGCAGACGGTAACCCCAAGACATTCAGTCTCAACGACTCTACACGCATCACGAAGCAAAACGTCAGCCTGACCATCGCCGACGTTCGCAAGGGTCAACAAGTAACCGTCTTCACAACTGGGTCCAAAGAAAACCCAACCGTCACTCGCATCATCATCCGCTAATATTTTTTAGGCAGTAACGAATTAACCCCGCCGAACGCGGGGTTTTAAAGTCTTGCTACTTCTTGGCTTTACGACCGATCCTTACGATCTTTTCAAAGATGAAGCCTACGAGCCCTCCGCCGATAATGCCGAGCGTAAACTCACTACCCGAGAGTTGGAATCCGTACATTCGCGCTGAGATATAAAGCGCTCCACCAAATATCAATGCTCCGATTGTACCTCCTAGCAAGAAGCTCGGTCGATAAAACGTTTCTTCGAGCAACTCACTCGTATACTCCACAGGACGACTATGTACTACCCGTGAGAATATCTGCTCACTCGGGCTCAAGCGACTCCGTACGAGCTCCATAGTGTGATCATATGCTTGCTTGCGCGCGCGACGCCCCGTGCTTTGTGCCGCTTTTGTTTCTTGAGATTTTTCCTGCGGCTTCTCTTGATTCTTCTCGACCTTACGCTCGGGCTTTTCCGCCTTCTCAGTCTTTAGCTCAGTTTTTTCTGACTGCACCTCGGCTTGTTTTTCAGCGGATTTTTCTGATTGCGCCTCAGGCTGCTTGAGTTGTTCGCGAGCTTTATCGATCGCCTGTTGACGCTGAGCCTCCGACTTTGTGTCTACTGACTTCTTTTCGGTTTGCGCCTGCTTAGCGATCTCCTTCAGCTCATTCTGAGTTGATTTGGCTCGCTCAGGCTGTTCGCTCGCGCGGGGTTCTCGTTCGCTCATGATGGGATTCCTTCGTGCATCTTAGTCAAAACCTCTAACTCTTTGCGGATCAATCGATTACGCAAGTAGATGAATGCGGCACCAGCAGCGAAGAGTGCGATGGCCGTATTCGCTACACCCGCACCTGTTTGCGGCAAAGAGGTTGAGACCTGCTCTATCTGCTTAGGTGGAGGTGGTGGCAATGTAATCGACACCCGCTGACCAAAGAAGATGTTGTCAATCTGCAGATCATAAGAGTTCTTATCACTCTTCCCTACTGGTATAGCTGGGATTGGGCTCTTAATTTGAACGGTGAAGCTCTTCGTGACAGTTTTCCCAGCTTCTATACTTGTTGCAGGCCACTTCAGATTCGTAACCTTCGCGCCTTCTTTGCCGAGTATCGCTGTTTGCTCGAGCTTTGCACCACCCTGATCAACAATATCGGCGTACTCTAGAATATCGCTAATCACCTCATCAAAGACGAAGCTTTCGACCGGACCGGTCCCGGAATTGTAAACGGTCAAAGTATACTTTATCTTGTCTCCCGCACGAGCTTGAGTTCCAGCAGCATTAGTCGGCTGCTTATTTGCATCGAGCAAAGTTAGGTTGAGGGCTGACTTCTTGTAGCTGAGATTAGGGCTTACTACCTCGACAGTAACCTGGCAATCTTGCACGTATTGCGAGATCCCATCACGGGTCTTCACGCGAACCTTCGCAACATACGTGCCAGCCTTCTGGTATGTGTGCTCGTAGGGGTTAGAACCCGTTTCTTTGGTCTCACCGTCTCCAAATTCATATAAGTAGCTAATAAATCCTGTATTTTCAATCAGCTTTTCAGTCGAGAATGATACCTTGAGTGGGGCATTACCAGCCTGGTTATTACTGTCATTGGTCGCAGTCAGGCCAAGACAAATATACTTAGCTGCTGGTGGAAGTGGCACACTACCGACCGTGATAGTCGCCCTACAGGCAGCGGTTGACTCAGTTGTACCAGCGCCCGTCTTGACTCGTACACTCGCCGTATACGTACCAGCATTCGTGTAGGTATGAGTTGTAGACCGATTATTCGCGTCTTCTTTGGAGCCATCACCAAAATCATAACTATAACCTGTAATCGTAGTATTCGAGACACTTGCGGTTGTCTTGAGTGTGACCTTCAGGGGGGCATAGCGCTGAGGGTTCGACGTGTCATAACTCACCTCTAGGCTGTCACAGACAAATGATACCTTGGGTGTAACCGTAGGAGGTACAGTTGGGGGAATAGTTGGTGGTACAGTTGGTGGTACAGTTGGCGGAACTGTCGGAGGAGCTGTAGGTGGCACAGTTGGCGGTGCCGTAGGTGGAGCGGTTGGTGGTACAGTTGGCGGATTTTTCTGACCCGGAGTCTCTCTCGGCAGCTCGACCACCGGGTTACCGCAATCATACAGAATCCAGAACCGATTTCCATCAGCATTCACTCCCTGAAGACCCGGGAAGTACTTGCCGCTACCCCAGACATTGAGTGGGCGCACATAAAACGGTGTCGTCCCGCCAGCTACGGTGAATTTAATATTTTTGTCTCCGTGCGGCAAACGACCAACTGAGTAAGTATTGTCATTAGAATATGCCCGCCCATTCGTCGCCGCCTCGATCATTGGACGGGTGATTTTGAGCTGCAAGAATACAGCCCGTAGCTCAAGTGAGCTATCATAACGCCGCAATAAATCAGCTTTAGAGGAATATCCGCCATAGATCACGTCATTCGCCGAGCCTGCACTCGCCTCAGAATGCTGCGGGGGTGCAACCACCGTAAGTACCTGGAAAATTGATACCATCACCGCAAGCACCGCTCCCGCGGCACGTACCGCTTGTTCCTGACCTAAGCGCTTCACATAGTAACTAATCAGACCCCGATCCTGCTGACCGG
Source organism: uncultured Candidatus Saccharibacteria bacterium (assembly GCA_964613485.1). GTDB lineage: Bacteria > Patescibacteriota > Saccharimonadia > CAILAD01 > JADZGC01. Next base: position 189 of record CAZTHB010000035.1, on the reverse strand, counting down.
TAGAGAGATTGGTTACGAAATCGCGAAATAGCATATTTTTTTGGTTTATATAACGGTTATGTTAGCTGTATTGTAGCACATTCCCCACATCACACCAGTACTATGAATTTACCGTCGCACCAACTGCATCTGGAGTCGTAGCCGAAGCCTGACTCCGAGTAGGTTGATCGCGCTTAGTGAGTGCCTCTG
>CAZTHB010000034.1:0-6376 GCA_964613485.1 uncultured Candidatus Saccharibacteria bacterium | reverse complement strand
AGTGATCATCGTTTACGGCGTGGACTACCAGGGTATCTAATCCTGTTCGCTCCCCACGCTTTCGTGCCTGAACGTCAGGTACGGCCCAGCAAGCTGCCTTCGCCATTGGTGTTCCTGCTGATATCTACGGATGTCACCCCTACACCAGCAATTCCACTTGCCTCTACCGACCTCGAGTCAGGGGGTTTCTGGTACAGTCCAGGTGGTTGAGCCACCGGATTTCGCACCAGACCTACCAAACCGTCTGCGCACGCTTTACGCCCAGTAATTCCGGATAACGCTTGGATCCTACGTATTACCGCGGCTGCTGGCACGTAGTTAGCCGATCCTTATTCCTGAAGTACCGTCATAATCTTCCTTCAGAAAAGCAGTTTACACTCCGAAAAGCGTCTTCCTGCACGCGGCATTGCTCCATCAGGCTTGCGCCCATTGTGGAAGATTCCTCACTGCTGCCTCCCGTAGGAGTCTGGGCCGTATCTCAGTCCCAGTGTGGCTGGTCAACCTCTCGATCCAGCTATTGATCGTCGCCTTGGTGGGCCTTTACCCCGCCAACTAGCTAATCAAACGCAGGCCCCTCCTAGAGCGCCGAAGCTTTACTTATGACAAGCATAAGACTATGGGGTATTAGTCCACCTTTCGGTGAATTATTCCCCACTCTAGGGCAGGTACCAACGTGTTACTCACCCGTCCGCCACTCAATCACTCATTCATTCCGCTCGCAATGGCAGAATATTGCTATTCAGCACCTGCGAGCGAAAAAAGTGATCGCGTACGACTTGCATGTGTTAGGCATGCCGCCAGCGTTCATCCTGAGCCAGGATCAAACTCTCATACACAAATGATTCAAGAATCATTTCACTGTTAAAAATAGAATCTACGAGCCAACAGTGAGGACTCGTAAACACATAATCCTGTTATCTAGACGAATACAAACAACTCAAAATTTTAAGTTGAACTGACACGTTTCACTTGTCAAAGATCGTAGCAATCTGTATTAAGCCCACACCACAAGATGTGTCAAAAAAATATGGCTCCTGTATGGCGATTCTTTTTAAGGATTTTTCGCCGAGGCGGAACCGGTGTATTTTTGTTGCTTCTACAATAAAAGCTACTAGAGAGGATTTTACCTGATATGAGATAGGTTCGTCAACCCTCTCACAAGAAGAAAGTTCTATATTATTATTTGGCTGGCTTATTGCGACGTTTTTTCGTGGTCTTCAACCATCGTTCACGGCGCACAGAAGCCTTTGAATCAACTTGCGTACGTAGCGCACCGTTTACCAGCAAGTGATACCAGAGACCAAGATGCCAAAATATAAAGCCCAGCAATACGACGATCAAAACTACCCAATTCTGCCAGCTCTGTATCTGTTGACGTTGCATCAGCCAGCAAAAAGCTAAGGCTAGAGATGAGATGACATTTGATATCGCGATGTGTCGCGCGAATGGACGGTAGCTAGACAAGCGTCCTTGTGGCCGCCGCGCAAAGAACACTGTAAGCCCTGCGGCAATCAGCAAGAACCCGGCCACGATAAGCTCTATAAGCATCGCGGTACTGTTCGGACGAGCAACCAGCCAGGGAAGGCGCTCGAGTAGAGTGCTCGCTGTAAAGGCTGCCGCGAGGAGAACTCCCAGTGTCGCCCCAATTACTACTTCGAGCGGACGATGACCCAAGATCTCACGCAGATGACCGTACTTTATGTGTGACTTAATCGCCCCAGCTTGGAGTAAATCATCGATAAGATGGTTTAACGCTCGCGCTTGTTCGCCCGCAGCACGGCGAACACCTAGACTGTCATACATCACGATAGCAGCAAATACCCCCGTAATACCGAAAAGCGGGCTCTCTGGACCGCCGATTATGAGCGCGACGGTGGCGAGTGACGAGACAGTCGCAGAGTGTACGCTCGGCATACCCCCGGACGAGAAGAGTAACGAAGGCGTATACTGCCCTCTGAACACCGCAATAAAGAACTTAATGCTTTGGGCAATTGCCCAAGTTGCTAACGGAACCCATAGATATTCGGAAATCTGCACCCCTCACCTCTCTTGTTTTAGATTATCCCTATCTTACCGGAGGATTGTTCCTGAAAACAAGCCCATAGTGATATCCCGGTGTACGCAAGCTTGACTCAAACTTCCAGCCACAGCTCGTGAGCATACGAATGGCGTCCTCGCGACTCACTTTACGCTCATGTTCTGGCCCCACTCCCGTATTCACCTGCCAATCCACCAACACTATACGACTCTTCAGCTTCAAATAGCTATTGAGCGACAAGCAAAAATGGCTCGGGTGCAATGATGAGGACAGCAGATTTGTCAGTAATACGACATCAAGCGAATGCTGCGCAAAAGCCTTACCGAGCAATACATCTGCTAACAAAACAGGTTCGACTTTACGTGCCTCTACGAGATATTTGATACGATCAAAAGAGTCTAGATTTGGACCCGCAACGATCATACGCCCAGGTGTACCTACCAGATCTACTGCAGCGGGCGCAAAGAAACCAGTCGGATTGCCGAGCTCAAGCACCACATCACCTTCCTCGAGCTTCAAATCATCCAATATAGCTCGCGGGCTAATGAGCCGTCCGCCCATGCGTGAACGCACATGGCCGGGGAGTTTCTTGAGAGAGTGAAGTGTGCGTTGGATCATAGTTATGCTTCTATCCTACCGCACTTCGCGCCCTAAGCGCTACTCCGTGACCTCAGGCTCACCAGACGCGTCTATGAGCGCTAATGAGGCTACGTTGTCGCCTTCCTTCATCTTCATAATGCGTACCCCCTGAGTAGCCCTGCCGATGACCGAGATATCTTTGAGGCGCAAACGGATCACTTGACCTTGTCGAGAGATTATCAGAAGATCATCTTCCTTTGAGCCAATAACGCGCGAATCAATAACCTCACCTGTCTTCGCCGTCACAACTCCCGCCTTGATGCCGACACCACCGCGAGCGTGCTTTGTAAACTGCTCTGTCTTTGTGAGCTTACCATAGCCATTAGCGCAGGTTACAAGCATCAAGCCTTCTTCCTTACCGACAATATCTACTCCAACCACGTGATCGCCCGCACGCAAGCGCATACCGCGCACACCACGCGTAGCGCGGCCCATCGGTCGAGCTGCTTCTTGGCCGAATCGCAAAGCCTGAGCCTTCGCAGTCGACAGGATAATGTCATCCCCATCACTACACTTCTTCACCCATGCCAACTCGTCGCCCGCATCAAGCTTAATGGCAATGATGCCACTCGATCGAATGTTTGCGAAATCGATGAGCTTACTCTTCTTGATCGTCCCCATGCGCGTTGCCATGAAGAGATATTGAGCTTGTTCATCCTTGGTCATCGTAATAGCACTCGTAACCTTCTCCTCTGGAGCAAGATTGAGGATATTTACGATCGACACCCCCTTGGCCGTGCGCCCAGAAGAAGGAATCTCATAGACCTTAACCCTAAAGGCTCGCCCCTTGCTCGTGAAGAAAAGTACCCAATCATGGTTCTTTGTCTTCAGCACATCCTGGACGACGTCCTCTTCTTTGGTTGTCATACCCATAATACCCTTACCACCACGACCCTGGCTCTTGTAGGTGTCACTTGGCATACGCTTCACGTATCCACCCTTTGTCAGGGTCAGGATTACATCTTCATTTGGCACCAGATCTTCGTCTGAGAATGTGCCTGCGCCTCTAGCTTCGATCTGAGTACGTCGCTCATCTCCATATTTATCCTTAATCTCTGTCAGCTCTTCCTTAATTACTTTCAGGATGTTTGCTTCGGAGCTGAGGATCTCGGTCAGCTCGGCGATAAGCTTTTGTAATGCCGCATACTCATCTTGGATCTTCTTGCGCTCAAGACCAGCCAATCGTCGTAGCTGCATGGCCAATATCGCATTGGCTTGAATTTCGCTGAGCTTGAAGTTTTTCATTAAAGCAGCGCGCGCATCTTCCTGTGTCTGGCTGTTTCGGATCGTAGATATCACCTTATCGATCTCATCTAGCGCTATCAAAAGTCCTTCGAGGATATGCGCCTGATCCTGGGCTTTTTTGAGCTCAAACTCAGTACGGCGGCGAACGACTTCTTTGCGATGATCGAGGAAGTGCTTGAGTACCATTTCTAGGTTAAGAACACGAGGCTGAATACCGTCTACAAGCGCAAGCATATTTACATGGAAGCTTGTCTGCATCGGCGTAAATTTATAGAGCTGATTAAGGATCTTTTGAGGGTACGCGTCTTTCTTAAGTTCAATAACAATACGCGTACCAACACGGTCAGATGTTTGGTCACGAATATCACTAATGCCAATTACTTTTTTCTCGCGATGCAGCTCGGCAATTTTTTCTACCAAGGTCCCACGAATCACCTGATATGGCAGCTCGGTAATCACGATTGCCTTGCGATCCTTCTTACTCTCTACAATCTCCGCTACTGCACGCATAGTAATGCTGCCACGCCCAGTACTGTAGGCGGATGCGATACCACCATCATCAAAAATCAAGCCGCCAGTAGGAAAATCGGGGCCTTTTACAAACTGCATCAGATCTTGTACGTTCGCTTCCGGATTATCAATCAGATGCACGGTAGCATCGATCACCTCAGTAAGATTATGAGTCGGAATGTTTGTAGCCATACCAACCGCAATACCCTGGATCCCGTTCAGGAGGAGATTTGGTACGCGTGCAGGTAGGACTCTGGGCTCTTTCTTGGACCCATCATAGTTGGGCATAAAATCTACCGTATCCTTATCGATATCCGCCAACATTTCTTCAGCAATGCGAGTCATTTTAGCCTCGGTGTATCGATATGCAGCAGCACGGTCGCCGTCGGCAGATCCAAAGTTACCTTGACCATCTACCATTGGGTAGCGGAGAGAAAAGTCCTGAGCCATACGCACCATCGAGTCATAAATTGCCGTATCTCCGTGAGGGTGGTACGAACCGATAACCTCACCGACGATGGTAGCGCTTTTACGATACTTCGCACTAGCTCGCAAGCCTAGCGTGTGCATTGAATATAAAATACGACGATGCACTGGCTTCAACCCATCCCGAACGTCTGGCAATGCGCGAGAAACGATAACCGACATCGCGTACTCGAGATAGCTCTTCTCCATCTCGGTTTCGATAGAATGAACTTTTACACTGCCCTGCCCATCATTATCAATTACAGGAGATACGTCAGACTGAGCTGCGTCTTGGCTATCTGAATTTGGGAGGTCTTTGGTTGTGTCATCCATGTTAGGCTCCATTTCTTAGAAATCAATATTCGTAACTGACTTGGCATGAGTCTGAATGAAGGCTTTGCGCAAGCTCACCTCATCACCCATCAACTTCGAGAAGATAACATCGGCTTTTTCGGCATCATCAATAGTTACTTGTAACATGACACGATTATCTGGGTCCATGGTAGTTTCCCAAAGCTGATCAGGGTTCATCTCTCCAAGACCCTTATATCGTTGCATCGATAGGCCTGGGATCTTTATTCCTACCTCCGCTTCAGCAGCCTCAGTAGTTGCTTCGCCTACTTCATCTTCCGATTGTGTCTGCAGGGCAAGTTCCGCTAAATCATCAGCGGTCTCCACGTCAAGTGTTTCTTCGGCCTCAGCTACAGCCGTATCCTCAGCTGCCTTAGTATTTGCAGACTTGGACGCTACCTTATCGGCTAGTTCCTTCAGTAGCACGTCTCGCTCTGCATCAGTGTAGACATAGTGCTTTTCCTTACCGATAGAAAGTTTATAGAGTGGCGGCTGAGCAATATACACGTGCCCAGCTTCAATCACTTGTGGCATATGGCGGAAGAAGAAGGTCAAGAGCAATGTCCGAATGTGTGAACCGTCAACGTCTGCGTCAGTCGCGATAATGATGCGGTTATATCGCAGCTTCGCGAGCTCAAAGTTGTCTGCAATGCCGGTCCCAAGCGCGATAATCAGATTTTTTACTTCGTTACTCGAGAGCATCTTGTCGAGTCGAGCGCGCTCCACATTCAAGATCTTACCGCGCAACGGGAGAATAGCTTGAAACTCTGGGTTACGACCACCTTTTGCCGACCCACCGGCCGAGTCACCCTCTACGATAAATATTTCAGATTTTTTCATATCCTTCGAGCTACAGTCGGCTAGCTTTCCAGGGAGCGTCATACCGTCAAGCGCACCCTTACGTATAACTGTATCACGCGCAGCCCGAGCAGCTAATCGGGCCCGCGCCGAGAGTGATGCCTTGCCTATGATCTTCTTAGCCTCAGCCGGATTTTCTTCGAGATAATAAGCAAGATACTCACTGACTACAGTATCAACAATACCGCGGATCTCAGGGTTACCAAGCTTGCCCTTCGTCTGCCCTTCAAATTGCGGTTCTGGCAACTTCACCGACACTATCGCCGTAAG
>CAZTHB010000033.1:5176-6705 GCA_964613485.1 uncultured Candidatus Saccharibacteria bacterium | reverse complement strand
TTACAGGTATCCTGTAAGCCGTATTTTCGCACCTACTACTAGACAAGGACACGAGATGCTTACTCTCAACGGAGTCGATTATGGTAATGTCTTCTGCGCTCCAGGCGCACGAGGATTCTTCGGAGAAGGCTACCCCTATCACAAGGTCTTCCGTCTTCTTGGGATGAACTGGGGTGGCGACATGCCTGGAACCCCATTCCACTGCGGATTCGTTTCCAAAACAATCACCCTACCGCCACGTACTGGCAACATGCCAATGCGTCGCGACCGGCTCACCCCGCGTGAGCTGATGCCGAAATCAATCGTCATCAAACCGCTTTCGGGTCATGTACTCAACGCAGTTGGGCTCACAGGCCCTGGCGCCGAGTGGGCGATCACGCAGGGACGGTGGCAAGCCCGCACTGAGCCCTTCATGATCTCATTCATGAGTGTGGCCCGTACCCCCGACCAACGATTGGCGGAGACGAAGCAATTCTCAGACCTGATTAAGACACAGCTCATGAGCTTCCGTGCACCATTCGCTATCCAAGCCAACCGCGCATGCCCAAACTCGGGTCATCTTCCTGACGACTTCTACCCCGAAACCACCCAGATGCTCGATATCCTTGGCGATATCGGCGTACCGGTCGTGGTGAACTACAATCCAACGGTGCCGGTGGAGGTCATGACCGAGACAGCAGCCCACAATGCCTGCTCGGCTCTCTGGATCGCAAACACCATCCCGTGGGGCGATGAGCGCATCGATTGGCAGGGTATCTTCGGTACCACCGAATCCCCGATCGAGTCACGCAAGCTCCCAGTCGGAGGTGGTGGGGGTCTGTCGGGACCAGCTTGCTTCCCTCATACCGTCGAACGCGTACTTGAAGCTCGATCGCACGGCATCACCAAGCCGATTGTTGCCGGCAACGGTATCCAGCATTCAAGCGATGTAAGAGTACTATTCGATGCCGGAGCAGATGCAATCGCCATCGGCACAGTCGCGATGGTGCGCCCATGGCGGATGCGCGCAATCATCGAAGCCGCAAATGGATCGGCCGATTGGGACTGGGCTTACCCCTAGCACCAATCCACCCCATGTCAAAATGATATGGGGTCTTTTAGTAAAAAATAGGCCCGAGTCTAAACTCGAGCCAAATTAATCAACCAGCAAACGTATCAGGAGAGCCGAACCAGCCCATCCCATCTACCCGCCAATCGAGATATTCACCGTCCTTCCATGGGACGACACCCCGATGCTCAGCCGGGACCTGCCAGCGATCGCGTCGCAATGTCAGTGTACGATCCTCGCGCACGGGCAGTCCGTAAAAAGCCGCGCCATTACGCGTCATGAATGCTTCGAAGATCTCCCTACAGCGCTCGGGGCTGTACCCCTTGTGCCGATAGATGTAATCCCAGAGCACTGGCACTGCGACCGGCGATGTCCAAGCACCAAAGAACGGCTTCTCGCCAAGCTTTGACTCCATCGGGTGAGGCGCGGAGTCACTGCCGAACCAGATATTCTTATGGATGTCGGCCAACAGGATGAACTC
>CAZTHB010000033.1:0-5076 GCA_964613485.1 uncultured Candidatus Saccharibacteria bacterium | reverse complement strand
TTTGTGTTGGGCATCGGCAAGATGTGGTCAGCTTGCTGAGCACTGAAAGGCAACACATCACGCATCATCGGCATATCGCGCAGATGGACATGTAGGTCGTTCGGTAGAAGTAGCTCCACCTCATCAAGTTCTAGTAGCATGTATTGGCCTCCAATGTAGTAGGTGCAAATCGAACTTGGCTACACTAGCAGATATTCAGGAGAGAATCAAACAAATTCTCAGAGCCTATTACTTATGCTTGCAATGCCTGCGAATGATATGTATAAATACTTTTGTCCATACGTAGTGCCGCGGCTGCTGAACCACGACCACTACGACTCGAAAGAGACCTCATGGACAGCAAGTACCTAGACGACGTAATACTTTTTTGTAAAAAATGGCTCCGGTATCCACTGGAGCACGCACGCTCTCGGGCGCTTCCAGACTTCACCCCGGGGGACATCTACCTCGACTGCGACTGCCATCCCGTAATCGCTACCGAAGTTGTGTCTTTCCGGACGAGTCAGCCTGGGCGCTGGGGCGCAGACCTGGCAGGCGTCTCCATGATCGATGGGTCCTTCCCTCGCTCATGTTCGCTACGCCACTGCGCCCCGTGCAAGTTGAGCCCAGAAGACGCAATGCTCATCGCTCTGCACTGGCATGAGCTACGAGATGAGCGCCAAAGAGCTACGAACTAAATAGCTACAAAACCAGAGTTGCGCAGACTCTATGAGTAGCACCTCGCCCCCGGCATCCCGGGGGCTTTTTATTACAATATTCAAACACCAAAAAACGCCCCGAGAGGCGTTTTTTGGTGCGCTATTGAGGCAGCTTAAGCTGTTGTCTTGTCCTGTTTCTTGTCAGTTTCAACCTCGGCCTTATCAACACCAGCTTGGGTTTCTTCGGCGGCGAGCTGCTGTTCGTCATCGGCGCCATTGTCATCGGCTGTAGCGTCTGCTTGAGCTGCTTCCTTATTCTCTTCTGCTGCGATAACTTCGGTAGAAGCGACAACTTCTGGCTCAGTTGCAGCAGCTTCGGCCTCAGCAGCCTTGGTCTCTGCTTCCAGGGCGACGAGTTCGTCGGCAGTACGGTGATCTGCTTCATTTGCGGCATTCTTATCAAAATCTTGCTCGGTCAAGCGAGCTGCCTTACCGCGTAGCCCACGCATGTAGCTCAAGAAGGCACGACGTACTTTGCTGCGACGGAGCACTTCGATCTTCTGTACATTTGGAGAGTGTACAAACCAGCTTTTTTCGACCCCGACACCCGAAGCTATCTTACGAACAGTCAAAAATGCATTACCGCTATTTTGCTTGCGATAACGGATAACAAGACCTTCGAAGACCTGGGTACGAGTCTTATTCCCTTCGCGGATCAACTGGTGTACACGAACGGTATCGCCTGGCTTAATCTCAGGAAGTTTTGCCTTAAGTTGTGGCTTTTGCAAGAGTTCGATTTGCATAACTTGCCCATAGTATCAGATCGTGAGGATCTTTTCAAGAGCTTATCTGTTGAAAAATTACTAAACTTATGGCACACTTACCGCATCTCGCACCTCTACCAGAAGGAATGATCATGCACCGCTTCAAAGTCGAAGATATCACCGGCTTCTTTCTTCAGCTCGATACCTATGAGCCGCGGCGCATGTACATCATGCGCACCCCCACTAATCGAACACATGATCACCTCACTTTCGACCTCGGCAAACCAGCTTTGACTGCTCGCATCCACACCTGGGGGTCAATGAGCAGGCGAACCAACCCGTTCTTTTTCGGCCTGAGTCTTCGTGAGGCCCGGAGCCTGATTGCCGAGGATGCGAGACGACTTGGCAGCGTATCAATCCATCACTCGCCCGAAGATTGTCGTAGTGTCGTTATGACCGAGGAGGCCATTCGTATCTATACCCTAGGCCTGATCATTTCTGGCGATCTTGAACTTCTCTGGCAGTATGTGCCCTATAAAATCAAGCAGGAGTTACTTGGATTAGGCCGATAGAACGGTCACTTCAACCCAGCCATCACTTACAATGGTGGCTATTTTTATTTGGAGTTACTCAACTGTAATCGAACTCGGCTCGATAATTTCGGCCAACGCCTTCTCGAGCTTCGTGGTAACTGTCACCTTAAATGGTAAACGGATCTTCTGCCCAGTACTCGTCAGCTCCAGGACTGCCTCTGTCTCGCCTGGAGCGCTCTGCAGCATACTCTTTAGGCGAAGGAGTGCGGCCTGATCGCTCAAATCAGGGAGTGCAATCACTATTCGATCAGCTTTTTTTGCGGCCGTTTCAGGTATATCTACCTCTTGTCGCTCTCCGGTCGGGATAAAATGCTTAAGAATACTTGGCTCCAGAGACTTCACCTTATCCACCACGACTTTCACGTCATCCGAGACATTACCATCACGATCGCGTGCATTCACCTTCCCCTGCACTGCGATCAATCGATCCTCTACCCAAGATTCCGTATACGCCTCATAAGCTCGTGGAAAAACAAGCAACTCTGTCTCACCTTTAAGCGTCTCGAGCCCTACAAATGCCATATTGTCACCCTTCTTTGTGAGGATCTTACGCACCGTAGTAATTACCCCGCCGATAGTAACTTTCTCACCATCCATCTCGGGTTTAAGGTTCGCAGCCGGTACAGTTTTCTCGGTCAGCCAGGCCTCAACATCGCGCAACGGATGACTTGTCAGATAGAGGCCAAGAAGCTCCTTCTCCCATGTTGCAATCTCACGTGTATCAAGCTGCTCGCTCGGGGTATCAAGTGGCAGGGACGGGATATCTTCGGCCGCACCAAGACTCCCAAAAATATCGATCTGGCCGGAGAGTGCGTTTTTCTGAGCGCGCGACATATAGATGACGATTTTATCGAGATTATAAATAAGCGTACTGCGATCCTCAAACGAATCGAATGCCCCAACCTTCATAAGAGCTTCGATAGCTTTCTTATTTATCTCACGCGCGTCAACACGGCGAACAAAATCCTCAACATTAGCGAACGGACCACCCTCTTCGCGCGCCTTGAGAATCGCATTGACCGGCCCTTGGCCGACATTCTTGACTGCAGCAAGCCCGAAGCGAATACTATCTACCCCATCATCGCCTCTAATCACTGCAAATTCAGAAAATGACTCATTCACATCAGGAGGAAGAATCTCAATGCCCATCTTGCGACACTCCGACACCTCGATCGAAATACGATCGAGATTCCCGTGATCACTAGTTAGGAGGGCTGCCATGAATGCTGCCGGATAATGCGCCTTAAGGTATGCCGTCTGCACTGCGATCAGTGCATAGCACGCCGCATGACTCTTATTAAAACAGTAAGCCGCAAAGTCCTCGATGCCTGCCCATAACTTTTCGACAAAAACTGGATCAGCATCAGAATGCTTGATTGCGCCATCGATAAAGTCTTGCTTCATCTTAGCGATTACTTCTGGGATCTTCTTACCGATACCCTTACGTAATGTGTCGGCCTGACCGCCCGTGAAGCCGCAGAGATCCTTTGAAATCTGCATGACCTGCTCTTGATAGACAATAATGCCATAGGTCTCACGCAAAGCCGCTTCCATCTTTGGATGATCGAAGACGATCGTATCTGGATTGTGTTTGCGTGAAATGAAATCATCGATCCACTGCATCGGGCCCGGACGATAGAGTGCCACCATCGCGATAATGTCTTCGAAACGGTCCGGCTTGAGATCCTTGATATAGCGTTTCATACCAGCCGACTCGAGCTGGAAGACACCGGTCGTATCCCCGTGCGCCAAAAGCTCGTATGTCTTCGGATCATCAATCGGTATCTCGCCGACTTCGATTTCACGCCCATAAACACGCTTAATGATACGCAATGCGTTCTTAATAATCGTCAGGTTCGAGAGCCCCAAGAAATCGAATTTCAACAGTCCCAGCTCTTCCATGATGGTACCAATGTACTGAGTCGATACTCCACCCTTCGCAGCACGCGTCAGCGGCACGTACTCGTCCAACGGCTCCGGCGCGATAACCACACCAGCAGCATGAGTACCCGCATTACGAATCGTTCCCTCAAGCTGCATGGCAATGTCGATGAGTCGCTTAGTCCGAGGGTTGCCTTCATATTCTTTCTTCAGGTCGGGATCATCCTGAATCGACTTCTCAAGTGGGATATGGCGGCCCTGAATTGGCGCCGGGATGAGTTTCGCAACCGCATCGACTTCGGCGTATGGCATCGCTAATACGCGCCCCGTATCACGAACGGCGTTACGAGCCGCCATGATGCCGAAGGTGATGATTTGCGCAACATGATCCTGTCCGTACTTCTCGGTAGCATACGCAATAACCTCTTCGCGACGGTCGTCAGCAAAGTCCATATCAATATCAGGCATCGAGATACGATCTGGGTTTAAGAATCGCTCAAACAGCAGATCGTATTTGATCGGGTCTAAGTCAGTAATATTGGTCACATAAGCAATGATCGAACCAGCAGCCGAGCCACGCCCCGGTCCACACACGATGCCTTGATTCTTTGACCAGTTAAGCAAATCGGCCACAATCAGAAAATACCCGTCATACCCCATACGCGCGATGACCTCTAGCTCATACTCAATCCGCTCTACTACCGGTGCAGGCAATTTCGGCTTAGCTGACTTCTCGTCATAGTGAGAAATATCTTCCTTGGGTATATCGCCGTACCGCCACATAGCCCCCTGATATACGAGTTCGCGTAGGTATTCTCTCTCCGTTTTACCATCCGGCACTTCGAATGTCGGGATTAAGATTTTCCCGAGTTCTATCTCAAGATCACACATCTCAGCAATCTTGACAGTATTTTCGAGAGCCTGCGGGTCATCAGGAAACCGTTCGGCGATCTGTACCCCAGAATATATACTCAAGTCTTGATCGAGTTTAAAACGATTCGGGTCTTCGATTGTCGATCCGGTCTGCACACACAAGAGAATATCATGCGCGTAATGCTGATCGGATTTTGAGTAGTGCGCATCACCAGTTATCACTAATCCCAGATCTAGCTCTCGTGACAGTTTGCGCAAACCAGCATTCACCTTGTCCTGAGGCTCCCAACCTATATGCGGTTGCATTTCGAGATAATAATTCTCCGC
>CAZTHB010000032.1:2018-7170 GCA_964613485.1 uncultured Candidatus Saccharibacteria bacterium | reverse complement strand
CGAATCATGCCAAGAGATGCTCCGCCAATGCCGTGCAGCGACATGATGTCGCTTGAGGACCACTGAACAAGCTCACTGATGGTAGTGATGCCATTTGCCTCCAAGATGCAGGTGATGTTCATCGCTCGCTGAGAGTCTGACTCTCCGAAGAGCTCGGAAATGGGTGCGCGTAGATATTCATTAACTGCATCCGCTTGATCTGGGACGATCCGCTCTTGCAAGTGAGCACTGAGCTGCGCCTCGAGTACGTAACAAGTAAGTGCCTCGATACTCGATGGGTTGGCTTCGATGATGAGCTTCGTGAGCTCAAGGCGACCTGTGCTCGCCGTGATCAGATCGCGGAATGCCTTCAAGTACTCCACTGATACATGTCTGGGGCTCGTCGCGGTACTGCTGGCGGCAAGGTGCATGACACCGAGTGCAGGGCCCTTTGATGCATATTCGATGAGATCGGATCGCAGCTTGCTTGCTGACTCTGCATCAGGCATTGTCACCGAGCACTTGAAATCAATCATGTAGATATCCAACGTTTTCTCCTCGGATAGGTGCAAAATGGAATGCAGTGAGGATACTGAAATAGTGCATGAAAGTCAATAAAAAGCCTCCGATCCAGAAGTTGAATCGGAGGCAGAAGATCAATCGCTGCTGGTTGGCTTGATCTTGGGTTCGGGCTTGAAGTGTAGGCCATAAAAGGCGAGTTCGCGTGCGAGGTAGGTTACGCCGCCTTCACCCATTCCTGGGAGCGCAAGTAGCTCGGATACACGCATGTTGCGGAGCTGGCCGACAGTATGCACATTGGCACGGTCGAGTGGGTGGAGTGCCTTGCTGCGAGTTTGTCGTGATCCCGAAGAAATCGCCTCAGGGAGCCAGCTGCTAATCAAAACGTCACTCCAGCGCGTCCCCTTGAGGTCTGGCCTCTCCCTGGGCGCGGGAAGGGAGGCGATGAATCTCTTCAAGTCACCGTTGCGGCTTACTCGCGTACGACCCGCATCACGCTTTCGAGGACTGGGATCTGCAGCAGACTTGCCGCTGCGCTTTGTCCGCGAACGCTTCGTGGTTTGAGTGGTTGCTGTCTTGGCTGTTGGCATTGAGTTGTTGGAGCTGGGCACGTCCTCGGTGTAGAGCTGGGACTGGACTGGTTGTCCGTCCGCGCCGTACACGATCTCGATGAACTTGAGTCGGCGATTGCCACCAGTGACATTCATCACTGTGAGCGGGACGACACCGAGTACTTCCGAAAGATCCATGATCGGATGGTTGCAGGTGAGGAATGGACTGGCTGCATCGTCATGAGTCCCTTGCATGAAGACCTCTTTCTCGTAGGTGCGGATATAGCGCTCGTGATTATACTGAAAAAATGCGCAATAGTCAATATACACGGGCTTGTCTAAATCTCAAATACCTGCTATACTATTCCTCGAACATGCGTCTCGCATTAGCTGGTGGCCACTTAAAGCGCCCCAGCTTTTATCGCACTCTGTGCGACTAAACCGCGTGACACGTGAAGGTTAAACCATTAAGTAAAAGGAGCCAGATTTCATCATGGCTGTACCAAAGAAACGAACCAGTAAGGCAACCAAGGGCCAGCGTCGTAGCCACCATGCAGCGACTCCAGTCCAGCTCATGACTGAGCCAGAATCAGGCCTCGTAGTACCACGACGTCTGTGGCGCGCAGCAAAAGAAGGCCTCGCCCGAGTAGCGAAACGCAGCTAAACGCGCTAGAATAAGCACAAGAACACTTTAAAATATCAATGTCCTCAAACCGTCACCTCGCCCGCATCATTGCTCTCCAGAGTCTGTATGAATACGAATTTCGTACTCATGCCGGTGTTGAAGGTCTTACGACCGATATCGCCGAGATCCTTGAGCGCAATCTCACTGTATATCAAGACACGATGCAAGAGACTGATTTCGTACGTGACCTTGTACGGGGTACGATGGATAACATCGCTACCGCTGACAAGGTGATCGAGCCGGCTGCTCCCGAATGGCCAATTGATCAAATCGCCAAGATGGATCTGACGATCCTGCGTTTGGCAATCTACGAACTCATGATTAAGCGAGAAGTTCCACCGAAAGTCGTAATCAACGAAGCGGTCGAGCTAGCCAAGAGTTTTGGTGGTGAAAACTCGTCGAAGTTCATCAACGGTGTCCTGGGGACTATCTATAGACAGAGCGAATTCTATGACCCAACCGAAGACCACAAAGTCCAACGAGAGCGGGGCAGTAAGTCACAGCCCGAGCAGGTCAGCGCAGCGTCGCCGACGCAAGCACAACGGCCGTCCGGCGGCAAAGCCTCACCAGCGCAAGCAGAGCCCGACGACAGCGACCACTCAAACCACTCAGATGGTGCAGCAGAATCAGTCGAGCCAATCGATCAAGACCAGCCCGCATCAACCTCGTCCGACCAAGAACAATCAGAATCCACAACGACGGAATAATAATCGCCGTCGCACGAATAAGGCCGTTCGAGAGTACTCGGCAGGCGGTTTGGTGTACCGCATGACTCCATCTGGGCTAGAATTCTTGCTAATTGAAGACCTCAAAGGGCGCTGGAGCGTGCCTAAAGGGCACGTAGAGTCAGGTGAAACACTCGAACAGACAGCACTACGTGAGATCGGGGAAGAAACCGGCCTGAAGAACACACGGATTATCGATAAGCTGGATAAAGTACATTTCTTCTATCGCTTTGAGGGTCGCTTAATCTTCATGACAGCGTTTCACTTCCTCATTGAAGCTATGGACCCGGATGAGCCGATTGTAGTTGAAGAGAGCGAAGGCATTGTCGATGCACGTTGGTTTTCTGCCGAAAACGCCGGGCAAGTGTTAGAGTATAAGAGTCTAAAAGAGCTCTTGGAGCGTTCTATGAATATCTTGAAGGAGATGGCAATCGTATGAGTATAACCTTGCGTGGGCAAGATGAGATTCAAAAAATTTTGCAGATAGAGTTTGGCAATGTTGATCTGTATCGTGAAGCCTTTACGCACCGTAGCTACTTGAACGAGCATAAGAAGCATGACATAGCGCATAATGAGCGCTTGGAATTCCTTGGTGATGCGGTATTAGAGCTTGTGGTTACGGATTATCTATTCCGCAACTTTCAGAATCCTGAAGGTGAGATGACCGCGTGGCGCAGTGCGCTCGTGAAAACCGAGTCACTAGCTGATGTGGCTGAACGGCTGCAGCTTGGGCAGTTTTTGATGATGAGTCGCGGTGAAGCAAAATCAGGCGGCCGCACCCGAGAGGCGCTTCTAGCGAACATGGTCGAGGCAATTATTGGTGCCCTGTATCTTGATAAAGGGTATGATGCGGCTGCGAAGTTTATAAGTGACCATATTATTTCTGCACTTGCAGGAATACTCAAAGAAGGCTCATGGATCGATGCGAAGAGTCAGTTTCAAGAATTGACTCAAGAAAAAGAAGGTATTACCCCACACTACGAACTAATTCGTGAAGAAGGCCCCGATCACGAAAAGACATTTACGATCGGCGTATACGTCGGTGATCGAATCTGCGGCGAGGGGCAAGGTAATAGCAAACAGTCAGCTCAGCAAGCGGCCGCCACAGCTGCGCTTAAGGCTTACAAGCCAAAGCGAAAATAGCATTTCAGGAGGTGGTGAATGGGTGAGCATGAAGATCATCGTGAACAGGAAGCGAGCGAGTCTTCACGAGATGCTGCCTATGATGCTACGAGGCAGGAACTCATCGAAATGAGGCAAGATGCTGAGCGTCTGAAGGTAGTATCAGGCACTACTGAACCTCGAGCTGGGGTATTGCTGCCGGGGGAGAAGTTTCGTTTTTTGATAACAGCCGCAGTGCAGACTAGCCCACGTCAGCTGGGCGAATGGCTCGAGGGTGATGGGAATGGTTTTGAGGCTACTGACCGCCCAGTCAACACGAGCCTCATTGACCAGGACCACACGGCGACTTTTGAGGGGCGCAACGGGTTTATCCTTCAGCCTCCCGACACTGGCGATAGGATAATTGCTGCTCAGCCGCATGATTTTGGGTCGAGTGATCTGGAGCGGCAAGTAGTTGATGTATCAAGCGATGAGCTGCTCGCACAGACTGATCCGCTTGCGTACAATCACCTCAATATATCAGCTGGTAAACTGCGGGGGGTGTACATCCGGCAGCGGGAGACGGGAGAAGATTTGGGCATTCCTGAGGCGAATAGTGATCTGCGAGCTTTTGCTGCTGAGCATGGCCTTCCTGTTGTTGAAATTCGCACTCGACCTCATGAGCTTCACGCTGGTTCGGCCACAGCCGAAAAGCTACCAGCAAATGATGGGAATGGCTTATGGAAAATCAAGCTGCCAGAAGAGGGTTTGCAGCGAGACATCGATGTAATTCAGTTCAAGCCAGGCGAGCGTCCACGCGGGTTTCAGCCAAGCGAAGAAGGGTTTGACCTGCGGGTGCAAGAAATTGACGGCTATGGGGAGTCACGCTTTGTTATGAATGATATCCCTACTCTCAAAGCAGTGCTTGGTAGGCTCGATGTGCTATCTGATCTGCCTGAGGATGTGTTGCCAGCCGTAGTATTCGCTCGTGATCGGCTAGGCCAGCAGATCGCTAAGCTCGAAGTACAGAGGGCGGATCACTAGCATCATACTTCTGAATCGCGCTATAATGCCATAAGAAGAATTATGGCAGAACACGACAAAGACATTATTTATCTCGAGCACGATGCTGAAGTCACCGAAGCTGTTGAGAAGCTCAAGGCGGCCGAGGGTGATACGGTTCGCATCGTTGTGCCCGGTCGGTCGGGATTGCTGCAGTCTGTCGTTAATCTCAAGCTACTCAAAAAAGCAGCCGATTCCAAGAAAAAAGAACTCATTCTCGTAACTACCGATCGAGCCGCCATGGCGCTAGCCGGTAAGCTCGAGATCGCGATAGCGAAGAACGTCCACTCTGCAGCACATGTTATTGCTGGTGAGCCAGAGCCAACTCGCTCGCCGTTGGCTGAAGATACCGATGCCGAAAAAGGGCAGCAAGATGGTCCTCCGGTACATCATTTTGATGAAGCGCCAACGAAGAAGAAAAAAGACAAAAAGCAGCGCGGCGGTAAGGTGCCAGACTACAACCGGTACCAGCTTGCGATATGGATAGGGTGTGCGGTTGTCGCAGTCTTACTCTTCGGTTGGTTGGCTAC
>CAZTHB010000032.1:0-1918 GCA_964613485.1 uncultured Candidatus Saccharibacteria bacterium | reverse complement strand
ATTGATACTGCTAAGGCGGCTGCGCTGATTGAGCTCAAAGACAAAGCTCGTTCGAGCCAAAAAGCTTTTGACGATACGTTTCAGACGACCGTGACGAGTGCTGCACCGACTCAAGCTGCGGATAGCGAAGCTAGTGGCGGTAACCTGGCCCTGAAGGTGAAGTTCACCATCTATGCAGCTGAAACGACTGACCTCGAAGCATTGATAAAGGATGGTCTTGATGGTCAACTGCCAGATGGTGCTGAAGTGCTGGATGCTGGGGTCGACCAAGGAGAATTTGCTCAAACTAAGGCTGACAAAGGTGACTTCAGCTATTCATTAAAAACTACAGCTTTTATAGGGCAACCGATCGACAAGGCAAAGCTCGCTCAGCAGATAGCGGGTAAAGATAAGAAGGAAGTATCTGGTATCGCTAAGCAATATCCCAATGTGACCGGCGCAACGGTAGACGCCTGGCCGCTCGTACCAAATATGCCTATTAATGCGGGCAATATTAAGATTGAGGTAGTAGTTGCGAAATGAGTCATGGGGACATGAGTGTGGGGGAGCATGTTGGGGTCGCCGTTGAGCAGGTATTACTTGGTGTAGATCCGGGTGAGAAGCGTATCGGCATCGCTCTGAAGCGGTCCGGACACGCAAATGCCGAACCAATCACCGTTTTGGAGCGAGGATCAGGCTCAAACGCCAAGATTGCTGAGATTGCTGATGCATACGCATGTGATACAGTAATTGTTGGGCTTCCGCGAAATATTGATGGCAATGATACCGCCCAGACTCGTTGGGCGCGTGGGTTTGCTGGTGAGTTGGCTGATGCGACCGATTTACATGTCATTATGTACGATGAGTTTGGCACTACCGAACGGGCCCGTGAGCGATTGGGTGCGGTGAATCGTGCCCAAGAAAAGACACAGCTCGATGCGTATGCGGCTGCGATACTACTCGAGGACTACATAGGCAGTATGGTATGACACCACAGAATTCGATACGCCCACCACAGCGACCGAGCGGGCATGCTATTCAAACTGTCGAACGGACACGCGGCAAGCGTATAGCGAAGCAGTTAATTTTTGCTGGCGCAGCGTTGTTGCTGGTGATCATTATTGCGCTTTGTACTTGGATTTCATATAGCCTCACAGTTGCAGTTGGTGGCGGGACAACACAGATCATTACGATTGCTGAGAAGAGCTCCATTACCACTATAGCTCGTCAGTTGAAGGAAGCGGGCTATATCCGAGATGAGACCGTTTTTGCTTTGTATGTAAAATTTGGCCCAGCACGTGGCTCGTTGAAACCTGGTCCATACCAACTTAAGCCATCAATGAACATGGTGCAGATCGTTGATTATCTAGCTGTTGGAAAGATTGCTACGAAGACCTTCGTGGTTCGCGACGGTCAAACGATAGCGCAGATGGCGTTAAGTTACGAAACTCAGGGACTTGGGTCGGCGCAAGAATTTAAGGAGGCAGTTACATCTGAGACCCTACCTACTAGTATTACGGCAAAGTTTGGTACTCCCAAGACAATCGAAGGATTTCTGTTGGCTGACACCTATCAAGTAGTAATAAACGATCCGGCGCAGGCGGTGGTTGCGCGCATGTTGTCAAATTTTGAAGCCAAGGCACTGCCATTGTTTGCTGCCCCGGCCCCAGGCAGGTTGTCACCATACCAAGTGCTCATTTTAGCTTCAATTGTCGAGAAGGAAGCCTCGCGCGACACAGATCGGGCGGGGGTAGCGGGTGTTTTCTATAATCGCATAGCGCAAGGCATTAAGCTTGAAAGCGACGTGACAGTCATCTATTTGACTGGGCGTGCTGAGCCAACAGCCGCTGATTTGGCGATTGATTCTCCCTACAATACTCGACGCTTTGGTGGACTACCACCAGGACCAATCAATAGTCCATCTCTTTCGTCGATAAAG
>CAZTHB010000031.1:0-7652 GCA_964613485.1 uncultured Candidatus Saccharibacteria bacterium | reverse complement strand
TCCATAATCATCTGGTGGGCAGGATTTCGTGGTATAAGAAATGGCACGAATTTAGATGGCACAAACATATACATGTGTCGATCCTTTTACTCTATGTGATTGGTGCAGCGGTAGTGTTGCTGTACTTCGCGCGAGCTGCGCAGGCTAGTTCGACCTGGACACAGTCGACCTGGGACGGGGGGGAGTGGCACGAGTACTACAAATCAATATGATTCGGTGAGCAGTATCGATACTGCGGTTGCAAATCAGATCACCCTTGCGAAGAATAGTAATGCTTTTACGAATAGCACCTTTGATAGCGCAATCACTGGCTGGAACGGCTACAACCGTGCCTTTGATAATACTCAGAGCTATTCAGCTAGTGGGTCTGCAAAAATCACTGCTGGCGGGGTGACTTCCAGCGCGTTTTATTCACAGAACACATTTTCTGGAGTTAGTACGCAGTACTACACTAACTCGGGCGATATAAATAATGACGGTATTGAAGACTTAGTGGTTCCGACTTACTCCACTGGATCTTCGGAGTTCCGCATCTATAACGGCAATGGCGACGGTACTTATGCGACCGCAACAACAGTCTCAACAGCCGCCACCAGTACTGCAGCCATAGACTCTTTAATTCATGACTTCAATAGTGATGGGTGGAACGATATCATTATTTCGTATGGAAGTACGGTAGGAAAATTATCAGTATTTCTGAATAGTGGTTCTGGTACTTTCTCTTCTAGTACTGACTACGGTGGCTTGCCAGCCGGAGGGCTCAGGCCGTGTATGCTCGAAAAAGGTTTTGTAGACAATAACTCAAGCATGGATTTTGTTGCCCTTTGTTCTGCCGGCACGACAGCATATGTCTATCTGAATAGCGGGTCGGGAACTTTTACTATGAGTAGCTATGCACTTGGTTTCACGGCAGGTAATCCGCCAAACTTCGCTCTCGTAGACATTAATGGCGATCAAAGACCTGAGGTAGTGGCGGGGCTATCATCCAACTGTACATTATATATTCTTCCAAATAATGGTGCGGGATATGATGCGTCTTCCACCTACACTCTCACCCAGTGCGGTACTACAAGTATTGCAAAGGGCGCGATAACTTCTGGAGACTTCAATAATGATGGCTACGGTGACGTGGCAGTTGGGCGACGGTCAGGTAGTGGCGGGACATCAACGAGTGATGCATTTTACGTATCTGTTTTACGAGGTAATAGCTCAAACGGCTTCTCGAGCCAATCTGATTATTTGAGCTTATCAGGCGCCGACGATCAGTTTTCCCAGGTAACTACCCATGACTTCAATGGGGATGGATATAGAGACATTGCCATTACGTTGTTGTCTAATAATGTTGTTGGATATTATGCAAATAATGGCGATGGTACTTTTGCAACGAGGGTCGATTATTCAACCGGGACAGCACCAACTGGAATAACGATTACCGACGCAAATGCTGATGGGCTAAAAGATCTAGCCGTGACAAATATCACGAGTGCGACTGTGTCTATATTTATCAATCGCACTGCAGGCGACGTTATGGCTCAGCAGGTTAATGTCGGCGATACGAGTACCTATCAGCTTGAGGCATATGTGTATACAACTGGGGTAGCTGTAACGAGTGCCGATGCAGCTCTTTGGTACAATGGCGCAACAGTCAGTACAGCCTATACTGCTAGTGCAACGCCAGGATGGTATAAGTTGACTGGAAAGGTTACTGGAGCAAATGAAAAGCGGGGCTATGGTGTAGTCGCGAAGCAAGGTAAAACTGTCTACGTTGATAATCTCTCGGTATACAAGTACGCGTCGAGTGGCTCGCTCACTTCAGCGATTTTTGACCCTGGCTTTGGTGGTGATTGGGGCACAGTGGAATTCTCGACTACCTTGTCGCCAAATGTGACAGTGAAAGTGCGTACTTCAAATAGCGCATCGATGTCGGGGGCGACGGCATTCTCATCATGCTCTGCAATCACATCTGGCGCAGACATCTCTGGTAATAGCTGTGTAGCGGATGGTGAGCGCTATATTCAATATGAGATAACCATGACCCCCGACTCTGGTGACACGCCGATCTTTTCGAGCTTCACGCTCAACTATAGTGCGTACGACATAGTCCCGCCGTCCGTGAATGCCGCCGACACAGTTATGTACAAAGTCGATGGAGGGACGCTGGTTGGGTTAGGTGAATGGACAAATGGATCGAGCCCGTATTTCGAATGGACGGCTGCAGAAGACAATGCTGGTGGTGCGGGCATCCTCGGCTACTGTCTTTACCTTGGTCAAGACAACACGGCTAACCCGGTGACGACGAAGGGTATGCTCGGCACCTCGCCGATTTCTAACCCTGCTTGCCCGTTCATCGTCAGCTCGGCCAGTATAGATTTGGCCACAGCAGGCATATTGGGTACCCAGCTGAGTACCTCAAATAGCTCGTATTATCTGCGAATCAAAGCCGTTGATATCGTTGGAAATGTATTTGCCGGCAGCGCTGAACAGTTTGACTTTAAGTTTGATAACACACCACCAACCAATCCAGCCTATATCTCTGGCCCATCTGGGTTTATTAATACTAAGTCAGCTACGTTTACTTGGCCCACTGTTGGAGGACAGGCGGCGGCCGATGCGAACTCAGGACTGATTGGCCTGCAGTATCGATTTAACTCAGGCAATTGGTATGGTGATGATCACACGGGTTCGGGCGATATCAATGATTTGCTCGTAAATGATGGCGTCTACACGACGACCGATCCAGCATCTCCAGATGTGGACGACATAGTCGATGGAGTGAATACGATTTACTTCCGAAGTTGGGACGAGGCTGGAAACGTCACGACGTCTTACGCATCTGCGGCGCTCAAGGTAAATACGAATGGGTCTCCCTCTGAGCCACAGGGCCTGACAGCAAGCCCCTCTACGAATACAGTAAACGAATTCGCATTCAGTTGGTCGGCACCGTCATCATATGTCGGCTCGAGCTCAAACCTGACATATTGTTATACCGTAAATGTTGTACCTAGTAGCGGTAGCTGTACGTGGACGGCCGCTGGTGTGATGAGTGTTCCGACGGGGGCTTTTGCGACGCAGCCAGGGACAAATACCTTTTATGTAGTAGCTAGAGATGAGTCGAACAATGTGAATTATTCAAGCTACGCCAGTCAGAATTTTTCTGCCAATACTGCAGCCCCTGGCATTCCACAAAACATCGATGTGGCAGATGTTTCAGTGAAGACTACAAGCAATTGGCGCCTAGCGGTTACTTGGGACGCGCCAGCTTCGGTTGGTGCTGGTGTCGCTGCCTATCGCGTATATCGATCGACGAGCTACGGCGGATCATACAGTCAAGTCGGCTCGAGCAGCAGTACATCATACGTAGATACCAGCCTCAGTCAAGTAGAATATTTCTATAAGGTCAAAGCTTGTGATAGCGCAAATAACTGTGGGTCTGAGAGCGGTATTGTTTCAGATACTCCGACTGGTAAGTTTACTTCGCCGGCATTGCTCGTAAGTGAACCAACCGTCTCAAATATTACGACTCGTCGTGCGACGATCGATTGGTCGACCGACCGTGCGTCAGATAGCAAGATCGCGATCGGTACCGAGAGCGGGTCGTACTCGCCATCGGAGATCGGTAATTCCGATCAGACCACCGACCATACACTTGATCTAGATAATCTTGCTGCCGGCACCACGTATTATTACAAGGCCAAGTGGACTGATGAGGATGGCAACACAGGTCAGAGTCAAGAATATACCTTTACGACTTCACCCGCACCAGTGCTCAAGGAAGTTGTGACGCAGTTTGTCCGACTTGATTCGGCGGAAGTGCAGTTCACGGTGAAAGACGCTGCAAAAGTCGATGTGCTCTTCGGTAAGTCTGATGCGTTTGGTGGCATTAAGACGCTCAACACCTCGACTTCAGAATCAACGTACCAGCTCCCGCTCACGGGCCTCGATGATGGCACGAAGTATTTTTATCGCATTACGATGTACGACTCCGAAGGTGGTCAATATGCGAGTAGTATCTTCTCCTTTACTACCCCACAACGACCCCGTATCTCAAATCTGAACTTCCAACCAGTCGAAGGCGAACCGACGAGTACACAAAAGGTAACGTGGACGACGAATGTATCCGCGACAACGCAAGTGATCTATAGCAAGGTCGGTGGTATCACTACTGAAGTCTCGGAATCTGTTTTGAAGATTGAGCATGAGATTATTATTCGCGGCCTGGATGACAATAGTGAGTATACGCTCGTTGCTCAGTCTCGCGATTCGAATAGTAATCTAGCGGTGAGTGATCGCCAGGTGTTTCGAACTGCATTGGATACTCGTCCGCCAAAGATATTTGATATTGCTGTTGAGTCGGTAGTTCGTGGATCGGGAAGTGAAGCGCGCGGACAAATCATTGTCACCTGGAAGACCGACGAACCATCCACGAGCCAGGTTCAATTCTCTGCGGGCGTATCAAGTACTGAACTCAATAATCAGACGGTCGAGGATGGCGCGTACACGACTGATCATATTGCGATTATCTCAGACCTGTCTCCGTCTCGATCATATAATGTGCGTCCGGTGGGTGCAGATCGTAGTGGTAATCGGGGTACTGGGGGTACGCAATCTACGATCATTGGTCGAGCGACCGATTCCGTCATATCGATTATCTTTAATACGCTTCAAAAACTATTTGGATTTAGCGCACAATGACAGGTACGAATTTAATCTCCGTTAAGAATGTCAAAAAGACATTTGTAGTAGGCGGTAAGGATATCGAAGTACTCAAGCAGTGTGACTTCGAGATAGAGCCTGGCTCTTTCACGATTATCTATGGTGCTTCAGGAAGTGGTAAGTCTACATTACTCGATGCGATATCAGGTCTCGAGAAGCCTACCGAAGGGAATGTCCTCTTCCGAGGTCAGGACGTGTACGCACTGCACCCGGATGATCGAGCGAACTTTCGCGCAAACAACCTTGGCTTGGTATACCAGAGTAATTATTGGGTGTCGAGCATGTCGGTGCTCGATAATGTAAGTATGCCCCTCTATCTTAGTGGTCATGTGCCACGTGATGCTCATAAAAAAGCACATGAGGTGCTCGAGCGGCTGCGCATCGATCATCTCACGAAGCAACGCCCGGAAGTACTCTCAGGTGGAGAGCAGCAGCGCGTATCTTTGGCCCGCGCCCTTGTAACCGACCCGATGGTTATTATCGCAGATGAGCCGACCGGTAATCTTGATACCAAGAACGGCGATATCGTTGTCAACTTACTCGCCGGGCTGCAGAAGGAAGGTAAGACGATAGTTATGGTGACGCATAATCTCGAGTACTTGCCGCTGAGTAGTCATCAAATTCGCATAGTAGACGGCATTGTCAGTAGTGGTACCAGCAGCGATTATGGCTTGACGTCAACTGAGCGCTCGCAGTATGCACAGCGTTTGACAGCTTCATTTGATGCGCAGTCGAAGCAAAAAAATACTGATGGCATACAGAAAAAGGTGCGATCATGAAGCCTCAAAGCAATGTTCAGGGTCGACCAGCCGACGTAGTAGTGTCTCGCAAATACATTCATAAGCGAGTGCTACTGAAAATGGCAATCAGTAATCTACTACATAAAAAACTTCGATCACTGCTCACGGTCCTCGGAGTCATGATTGGGATTGGCTCGATCGTATTTCTCGTATCGATCGGGCTTGGGTTACAAAAGGTCGTCACAGAGCGCGTGATTGGTTCGAAGTCGATTAAGGCGATAGATGTTACATCAACTAAGCCGCAAACTGTTCGGCTGACCAGCGAGACAATTTCTAAATTCCGCGGCTATGCTCACGTGACAGAGGTAAGTAAAACCTTTTCGTTCGCCGGATCGATTCGTTATAGGGCATCACTGACAGATACTGTCGTGTACGGATCTGATACCGCCTTCCTCGACTTATCAGGATTCAAGCTCGAATCAGGCAAGAAAGTAACGCCCACGACCGATGATGAGCTAGTGGTGAACACGGCTTTTCTGAAGGCAGTGGGGATTGATGATGCACAAAAGGCGATTAATCAAAAGTTATCGCTCGTGATCTTGAAGGATAAGAATCAGGCCTCGCGCTTCCCAATTGATAAGGATTTCGAAAAAGAGCTTACGATCGTGGCGGTGATTGATAGCGGGGCGAATAGCGAAGTATATACAACCGAGAGCTTGTTCTCAAATCTCGGCTTTACCGACTATCATCAAGCGAAGGTATTGGTGGATGAAAAAGAAAACGTCGCTCAGGTCCGTAAGCAGATAGAGTCGCAAGCCTTTAATACTGCCTCACCGGCTGACACGCTTGAGCAGATCACGCAGTTCTTCTTCGTATTGAATTCACTCCTGGCAGCCTTCGGCGGCATCGGTATGATCATTGCTGTCTTGGGAATGTTCAACACTCTGACGATCGCGTTGCTTGAGCGCACGAAAGAGATTGGGCTGCTGGTTTCATTGGGCGCACGCCGTAAGGATATACGCCGGCTGTTTATCGTCGAGTCCATTCTCTTGTCACTTATCGGTACTGGTTCTGGCGTGCTCATGGCATGGTTGCTAGGAGGCACTATAAATAGTGTTGCGGTGAATTTAGCCGCATCACGAGGTGTGAAAGAATCATTTAGTGTATTCTTCTTACCTGCTTGGCTGGCGCTGGCCGGCTTAGTCTTTGCTATCGTGGTGGCGCTCATCGTGGTCGCTTTCCCGGCACGTCGAGCTTCGCGTATCAGCCCAATTATTGCACTGCGAAGAGAATAGCTAATTGTATCGCTGAACAGTTGATAAACTAACTGAATGTTTAAGGGGGTAAGCATATATAATGTAGGTATTCGCAATGAAGCGACACTATATTGGGGTGTATGACTATTTATGAACAACCAGACAAAAAAGAAGCGTCATATATTGGTGACTGGATGCCCACGTAGCGGCACTACTTTTCTTGGTAAAGTTTTATCTTTTCCAACTGAAGTGGGGTATATACGAGAACCGTTCAACCGTGACTTTGGGTTAGATGATCTAGAGTATGAGTTTCCATATATGCATCGCGGGATGCAAAAAGAACAAGTGTATCGAGATATGGTTGAAGCTCTCTTGTCGCGAAAGGCAAATTTTAAATCCTTGCCTCCAAGTGGAGCGAATAATCTGAAGCAGTCGGTCGGTCGTATGCTCTTTGGAAGCGGCAGTAATTATAGCTATATCAAATCCACGACCAATCCATTGGTGCAAAGATATTTGCTGAAGGACCCAATGGCAAGCCTGGGTAGTGAGTACCTGCATAGAGAGTATGACTTCGATGTAGTGGTGATTATGCGTAAGCCGCTACCGACGATCGCAAGTATGCGACGTCTAGGATTGGTGCATTCGCTCGAAGAATTGGCGAATCAGGAGAAACTTAGAGAATTATACCTGCCTGAGGAGGTGTTAGGGCACTTAGGTCAGGAGCTGACTTTGCTTGAGCGACAAGCCTTGCTCTGGACTGCCATAAACGCTGTTTTGCAATCGTTCGTTGAGCGCAACTCTCGATTTATTGTTGTGCAGCATCACGCATTGGCGACAAGGCCAGTAAAAGAATTGAGCAAGTTATATAAGAAGCTTGATCTTGCCTTCACGCCCGCCATTAAGTCAAAGGTAGAAGAGTACACATCAAGTAAGAATGTGTCTG
>CAZTHB010000030.1:0-7890 GCA_964613485.1 uncultured Candidatus Saccharibacteria bacterium | reverse complement strand
AATAATGGCGGCGTCGTTGGGACACGGATGTTCGCGATCGGTGGACGGAGCTTCACTAAGCGAATCGCCAGTACGTTAGGCATTGGCTTCGAACGCGCCGAGGAGCTCAAGCTCGCACATTCAGCGGGTGAGCTAGAAAAGGATCAGGAGAAGGATATTAGTGAAGCGCTTGCCAAGGACGTTGAGGTCTGGATTTCTGGTGTCGAGCTGGCGCTGTCAGAATTCGACGAGCTTGATCATCTGCCGAATCGCATCTTGCTCTGTGGCGGCGGCTCAGCCTTGCCAGAGATTAAGGAAGCACTAAATTCCGATTGGTACAAAGAATTGCCTTTTGCACGCAAGCCGAAGATAGACTTCGTCGCTCCATCAGATGTGAATCGGGTGGTAGATCACACTGGCAAGCTCAAGAGCCCACAGGACATAACATCGATGGGATTGGCTAACCTTGCTCTCGATATTGTTGGCGCTGAGCCGAAGGGCGAGCAGCTTTTGCAGCGATTAAGTCGCACACTTTCGATCTAATAGAAATCACTTTTTCGTCCTATTGGACTCATCAGCATATATGCACATATATGGAAAGCGTAGGGGAGGGTCAGAGGGGATCTCGAGGGAGATCTATCAACTCTGACCCTCCGGTCGTTCAGCGGAGGAGCAGCTCGGGGCTCAGGTACTGGGGACGCCGTCGGAAGTGGTGCAGTTGTCGCAACACGAAGACGGGTGCGAGCACGACGGTGATGGCATGCAAGCCGTAGACGATCCAGCCCAGGGCCCCGAATAGGGCGGTCTTGTCGTAGATGATGCTCATCTGCTCGAAGATCGTGTTGACTCCGAACTTGCTGATCATGTAGATCAAGAAGCCGCCGGACGTGATCAGCCCGATGATGGGGGCAGCGAAACGCATCGCGCGGTTGAACGGCGTTTCGAAGTGCTCGATGCCATGGTTGAACTGCATCATGCCGAGGTGCAGTACGCGCTCTGTCACGAGCCCAAGGACTCCGGCGAGAAAGATGCACATGAATACCTGGTCGGTGAGTGATTCCGTCATGTTCCCTCCTGGAACGAAGATGTATGGGGTGCGAACCTCGAGTTATCGAAGCTATCTTATATATTATAGCACAATTATATAAAAATGTCCATATATCCTCTTGCTACGGGCTAATTCATGCTTATCCACAACTTTATGCAACTCTTCGAGAAATAAGTACAAAAGGTATCCACTTCTCCTGAGCTAGCCCCACGGATAGTGCTCATGTCAAGGTTTGACACGCTATAGGTGGTTTGCTAGTATAGCCCCCGTAGCTTTTTTGAAAACTTGTGAGGAGGGCGTCTTTACTTCTCGGTAAAATAGCCCTTACAGATGATAAATCCTCATCTATCACCAGTCTCTTCAAGAAAACTCCTGTTGCACTTTCAGATAAAGGACACAACTTTTTCGCTCAATTCATATAAGTAATAAAGGTCGATGTGTCTTATGTTCTTGAGGCCACAATAAGTTTCGAGAAGACGAAAGAACGCACAGTAACTCATGCGCAATATACAGCGGATTGGCGCGAGGTGGGTAACACCACTTCATCCCGTTTCAATCAATAGCTGGCGCAAAAGGGATAGCGTATTAGTAGAATAAGCCAGAGCCTCCCATTTGGGGCAAAGCGTCTCGCGACTGCTTCGGGGGTAGCACCGACTTCTTCTCATACAAAAACTCAACCGAATAGCCAAAACAATCATGGCATTCATGCTGCTCAGCAGCTGTCCGCAGGCCTAAAGGGCTTGCCGGCAAAGGTTATACATTCAATACAAGATGGTGGGGTGTGGCGCTATGCGTCTCACGTGCTGCTGCTTGCGGTCATTACCATCATAGGTACTGCTGGCAAGATCCAGGCAGATAGCCTGCGTGTCTCGAGCTCTAAGCTCGGCGGGCAAGACTCTGACCAACAGACTACATTGGCTGCAGGCGCGATTCTCGCAGATCAGATTCAGCTTGTTATAGCGCCAGATATTAAGGCCGCAGCCGATGATGCCGCAGGCAAAATGCAGCTTGCTACGACTGGTGATGGTTTCCTTTCGAAGTCCTCACCAATCGCAACAGCTGCCGCTACCAAGCGCGGCATCACAAGCTACAAGATCAAATCGGGCGATACGATTAGTACGATCGCTGGTCAGTTTAGTGTTGCTTCCGATACGCTACTTTGGGCGAACAATCTTACGGAAGATGCAACGCTCAAGCCAGGCCAAGAGCTGATCGTTTTGCCGGTCAATGGTATCTTGTATACCGCTAAGGGCGACGAATCACTCGATGGACTCGCACAGACGTACCAAGCCAGCGCAAACTTAATAGATGCCTACAATCAGCTGGAAGGGAAGCCACTCGCTGCAGGGCAGAAGATTATCATCCCTGATGGTGTGAAGCCAGCTCCTCAGCCGAGCGTAGTGAGTCGTGTGGCGGTTGCTAAGCCAGCTACTCGCACACTCGCGAGCTTCTCAGGTGGCGCAAATGGCTACTCGTACGGCTACTGTACTTGGTATGTAGCAGGTCGCCGCTCGGTACCGTCAAACTGGGGTAATGCTAGCTCGTGGTACTACAATGCGCAGGCCGCAGGGTATGCTGTGGGGACTACACCACGCCCAGGCGCTGTTGCTTGGGAGCGTGGTAACCACGTCGCCTTCGTTGAGAGTGTCGGCAATGGTACCGTCACCGTGTCAGAAATGAACTTCTGGGGCAATGGCGGCGGCTGGGGTCGCGTGAGCTACCGCACAACTGACGCAAGTCACTTCAAGTACATCTATTAGGAGATTGCACGACTTGCTCGTGCTTGCAAAACTTAAAAACGCTGATATGATAGCGGCATATGAAGAAATTCTTCTATCGCCTCTTCGTAACGGCGTTTTTAGTTGGTTTTGAGCTCGCTATATATTTTGCGCTCTGGCTGGCTTGGCTTCGGCCAGCACAAGATATTTATTTCATGAGCTGCATGCCAGATGGGGGCGCGGGTAATTCTCTGACCTGCAATCCATATGTGCCAGCTAAGATTGGGTTGACTACTATCGAGGTAATCGTGGCGACAACGATTTCACTCGGTATTATTCTGATGATCTCGGCTCTATGGCAAGCCCGGAAGGCTCGAGCGGCGCGCAAGGCAAGCGCAAATCAAGAGCCAGCTACGAACGACGAACAATAAAAAGCCCTACATAGTCTGGCTATGTAGGGTAGCTTGGTTAGCTTGTGAAGCGAACGGTAGCGAGGATGGGGAAGATCATACCAATTGCACCGATGATCATGATGGACACCCCAGAG
This sequence comes from uncultured Candidatus Saccharibacteria bacterium, assembly GCA_964613485.1. Taxonomy (GTDB): domain Bacteria; phylum Patescibacteriota; class Saccharimonadia; order CAILAD01; genus JADZGC01. The sequence continues at coordinate 4,598 of CAZTHB010000030.1, read as the reverse complement.
GTGGTTGGGAGTAACCAGATCAGTGCATTGAGCATCATCTTGCGTTGCACGACGCGCAGCTCTTTGCTCCAGGCTGCGACAGTCTCGGGCGTGAGCTGTTCCGGCTCGTCCGGTGCTGGGTAGTTGTCGGTTGAGCCTTTGTGTCTGGCCCACTCAAACAGTCGATAGCCGATGAGGATGATCGCGGCACTCCAGAGGTACCACATGATGTAGCCGATCACGGTCATCATGATCGACCATGCTTCTCGCGGAGCCCACGAATGGTATTTCTGATGCCTAGCATCACGGTTGGCGTGACAGCGAAGATGCTGATCGGAATGAGTAGCCATCCAAAATTGCTCATGATCGCACCTGCCTGATCTGAGGCCAATACGGCCGGAGGTACCTTGCAGTCATGGTCGGGTAATCACTTCCCAGCCGATAAATGTCCAAAACGACCAGAACATGACACTGAACGCGAGTATGCGACTCAGCGTATAGGTGCATTTTGACATCAGGTCGAGCTGCGGCAACATCTTAAGAGAAATAGGTGCAAAGCGACTCTTTTTGATCGAGTATTTCTCTTCAGCAACAGTCCCGATTGAATCCAAAGCAGCATGTGCCAGCAGGATAGCGAGCATGACGGCCGCACTGCCGCTATAGGCCGATAGCTGAACGACACCGAAGCATATGAGCGAGCAGACAAGTCCTATCAAGATCAGCCCGGCGGAATAGAAGACGGCGAAGCTCTGCTTGACCAGTTTCTCTTGACCAGGGGCGATCGGTGCGTTTACTGGAAGATCTTGCAAGAAATTCGAATTGCCCATAGACAGATTTAGCACCGCCCGCAAGGGGGTCATTGCGCCGTAGGCAAACAAGCTCGCTACTAGATACAAGCAAATTTGTAGGAGGATTTTCATAGCTTCCTTACTCTCGTAGGTACAAGAACCGATTGCCAAAATACCATTTTTCGGGTAGAATGTCAAAATATGTTTGTTGATGAAATAATGATACATGTCGCTGCCGGTAAGGGTGGCGATGGACGAGCCAGCTTCCTGCGCAGCCGACACCAACCTAAGGGTGGACCTGATGGTGGCGACGGTGGTCGCGGAGGTAATGTTGTCGTACGTGCCGAGCATAATTCGAGCACGCTAGCGAAGTATCGTACGGTCAATCAGTGGAAGGCTGATGACGGCGGTGCTGGCGGCGGCAATATGCGTCATGGCAAGAACGGTGCTGATCTTATACTTATCGTGCCGCCCGGTACGCTCGTGCGTATCGATGACCGCGTCGTGGCTGATCTCGCTACAGACGGCCAGGAGGAGATAATTGCTCGCGGTGGCCGTGGGGGCTTGGGGAATACTCATTTTGCCACTGCTACTCATCAGGCACCACGCTTTGCAGAGCTTGGTGAACCAGGAGATGCGTATGAAGTTACGTTCGAACTTAAGCTACTGGCTGATGTTGGTTTGGTGGGTCTGCCAAATGCTGGCAAATCGACACTTCTATCGGTTGTCTCGAGTGCTAAGCCGAAAATCGCCGATTATCCCTTTACAACCCTCACTCCACAACTGGGCGTGGCGCGCTATCATGAGCATGAATTCGTTGTGGCTGACATTCCAGGCCTGATCGAAGGCGCGAGTGCTGGCAAGGGTTTGGGGGATACGTTTTTGAAGCACATCGAGCGCACGCGTGTGCTGCTTATTATGATCGATGCCGCAAGTGGTGATCCGGCCGGTACGTATGGTGTGCTGATGAATGAATTACGCACCTATAGCGAGACATTGGCAGATCGGCCGCAAGTGGTGGCGCTGACGAAGACCACTCTTATTGATGAAGAGTTGGTGGGTGCGCAGACCAAGAAGCTCGCGCGAGCGGCTGGGGTTAAGCATACCGAAATACTTCACCTCTCATCACAAGAGCACGAGGGCTTAGACGCATTGATGGCACGCTTGGCACAAGCAGTAGCGAACGCTCCGATGCTCGAAGCCGAAGCTGATCTGGAGGAGACAGAAATAACGATGGATGATGTGGCTGATTGGTATCTCGATCGCGAGGGCGAAGATCGTGTCATCATTAAGGGTCGCGTGGCCGAACGTTGGGCCGCACGAACGAACTTCGATAATCAAGCCGCGGTTGATCGGCTGAAGCGCATCTTGACCCGTGCGGGTGTGTATAAGAAGCTCGACCAGCATGGCATTGATTCTGGGCAAACTCATTTGATTATCGGCGGTAAGGAGCTTGAATGGTAGGCCAGTACTTCATGATCGGCGGCACGCGTATCGATTTTGTTACTCGCCCGGATCTGTTCTCGCCGAAAGGCCTGGATAAAGGTACGCAGCTTCTCTTAGAGTCAATTGTTGATAAGAAGTACCAACAAGTCCTGGATTGGGGTTGCGGCTGGGGTGCAATGGGGCTGTGGTTGGCAGCTCGGGACCTTCAGGCAAAGGTGACTATGCTCGATAGCGACATGAGTGCTATCAAAGCAACTCGAGCGAACATCGAGGCTAATGGCCTGCAGAATATTACGCTTACGCCAAGCACAGGCTTCGAGGATCTCGATGACGACATTCACTATGATCTAATCGTATCGCACCCGCCGACACACCGTGGTCGCGAGGTGGTGGAGTCGATGATTCGCGAAAGCTATGTGCGCCTTAGTGAAGGCGGGGGGCTGGTAATTGTTGTCGAAGCTCGACTGAAGCCATGGGTTAAGCGAGCGCTCGAGCAGGTGTTTGGAGCTTGCGAGACGCTGAAGCACACGCAGAAGCACGTGGTGCTCACAGCTCAACGATAATAATTGACTTTTGTCAATATATATGCTATTTTAGCTCCTGTTAGACACAGGGTCTGACCTCATGTACCTCAAGGAAGTGATGACATTGGCCAAAGACTGGAAGTGGGTGAATACGCCCGGGGGTCCGACCATTCGCGAGCGCCGTCGTGATGCTCGGCAGTGCACCTTCTGCCGACAGAGCCGTAAGGTCCTCTGGGACTACACGGACACGTACCCCTTCCCCATCAAGACCAAGCGGCTGCCGGCCTTCTGCAGCATCTCGCACTGGATCGGTTTCGAGCTGAAGAACCGCCTTCGGGTGGGGAGCAGCATCGAGGGCGCACCTCCGGTGTCGAGGCGTCGGCCTCGCCGCACTGCCACGCCCAGTGGCACCTCGCGCGAAACCTCGACGGGCTCACAGCTCGTCGCCGTCTAGCGCATGCCGGTGGTACCCCCTTGTGGGGTGCCGCCGGTTCTATTATTTACTTGATAAAATCTCCATAATCAGGCAAAATTATGTGGTTCATACGAGGCTAGTGCTTGAGTAAGATGTCGTGCTTTGCATGCATATCTAACACAACGCACCAGCCTCTATGGGCATATAGTTGTGGGGCTATAGCTCAGTTGGCTAGAGCGCTTGCATGGCATGCAAGAGGTCGGGAGTTCGAGTCTCCCTAGCTCCACCAAAGTTGATTTGCATCAGAATTGACCGCGCCCGCGCCAAAGGCGCGGGCTTGGGCTGGCAGTTCCGCCAAGTCCCGCCAAGGCATTTTGAAATCCGCCAAGAGCATTCCCGCCGCTACGCGGCGGTTCGAGCCGATGTCCACAAGAAAATCTTTCATCCCCGAAAGATTTTCTTGTTTGATGAGATTTTCGGCTTGGTTGGCCTCAATAATCCAGTTTCGCATGAGTTCGAGCCAATGATTGCCTTTTCGTTCAAAATCACTCAATTTTTCCTCCAGCGACTTCTTTTCCGACATCAGCGCGTTCTTGCGCTCGGTATATTCTGAAAGCTCTAACGCCTCGCCAAGATATGCGTCTGTAAGGCGCTTCAAACGCGCTGTAATGGCGGAAATATCAGTTTTGAGATTTTGAACGAAAAGGTCGGACGACTGGCGGGATTCCGATTGTTCGCCGTTTAAGCGAGCCAAAAAATTGGCCCGCCATTCGTCCGGCAAAGAAACTTTTTGACAGAGCGTTTTCACTTGCTCGACTAACGCCTCCTCCCGCAAAAAGCGATTTTCAGTACACTGCACAGTTTTGCTCTTGTGGGTGCAACGATAATAGACAAACTTCAAACCACTTTTCTTGATGTGCCGCTCGGCGGTTATGGCATAGCCACATACCCCACAAGTAGCAAAACCTAAAAACTGAAAATCTTTTGGCCCTCGTTTTTTGCGGGGTTTTCCGTTTGCCACCAACGCCACTTGGATTTTGTCAAAAAGTTTCTTTGAAATCATTGGCTTATGCGATCCGGCATGCACCTCGCCACGATATTGAAAATGTCCGTAGTAAAAAGGATTTTTCAAAATATGCTGAACGGACGCAAGGGCGAGGGGCTTGCCGGTCTTGCCAACCAAGCCGACAGAAAACATTTTGCGCTGAATACCAGTGAGCGTGAATTGTCCCGTAGCAAAAGCCTCCAAACATTCTTTCACTTTCGCATATGTCTTTTTGTCCGGCTCAATCGTGCGAAGTCGTGGCTCGTTAAAATAGCCGATTGGAGCTTTTGCCGATAATTCACCACGGCGTATCTTTTGCCGTATACCGCGCAAAATGTTTTCTCGCAAATTGTCGGTGTAATATTTTGCTTGTCCGAAAGCGACACTCAACATAAATTTTC
>CAZTHB010000029.1:0-8515 GCA_964613485.1 uncultured Candidatus Saccharibacteria bacterium | reverse complement strand
CCAAGCCAAACCCCTATAGTGCCGATGGAAGCAATTGGTATCTAGACGGCAAGAAAGTCGGTGCTGGTGGCGGTGGCGTAGGGAGCTGGTGATGAATACCGACCGTATCCGCAAACAGAGTCGGATCTCGGGTGCCATCGGCGTCCTGATCGTCGTAATCATCAGCCGTATCCTGGATTATGGAGACATGGCGATCTCCACTCCACTGTGGATCTTCTGGTGTGTTTGTTTCGTGCTGAGTATGTGGGAACTGCCTGGCTGGTACGCCAGGCGCAAGCAAAAGCAGCGCGAAATCTGATCTATACGCTTCAAGTATGAAGCAACCCCCGGGGACCAAGCAGGTTCCCGGGGGTTATTTTAATAATTCACATGTTGTCGTATTTATGGCTTCGGAGGTATATCAACGAGACGATTTGGGTGCTGTTCGTACCAAGGTTCGATCGGGCGCTTACCTGCTACTCCATCACCGAGATTTGCGTTATTGCAGCTCTTACCACCTTTCAGGCAGTTATCAACCCATCGCTTCATGACCGCATCATCCCAGGCGCCAAACCAATCCGCATGCATTGACTTGCCATTTGGGTATACCGGATGCCCTTCATGCCTATCTGATGATAGAAACCAGTTCTTCATCTGTGCTGCATCCCCCGAACGAATACTCCAGCTCGTAATGATCGTAAACTCAGGAATGCGATAGGGGTGGGATGGAGGACACTTGTCATCATAGTCCGGTGGGAATACTACGTGTGTACGATGATCGTTACTGTCGATGCGCTTATCCTTGTCCCAACAATACGGGAATGGCACGGATGCATACATCCTATCGCCATCCTGACACTGAGGGATTCGATCTGACTCATTTCGTTGAGCACCAAAGCCATCATTGGCATAGCACTTCCATATTGGGCTCTTATAATACCCACCTGGCACCGAGCTATTGGCCGGGCCATATACCTGTGCTTCAGTAGCACCCGAGTCCATCGGATTGCCCGCAATTGAGCGGAGTCCGCGCGGCACATATCCAAGGCTTGAGATCATTGGTAGCTGAACCTTGTAATACACTTGCACAAAATCAGGCAAAATCACCTTATTTGAGCCGTTAAGTAGTGCCGGGATCCAATATGCACTTCGGTTAGTTGGACCACCTTCACATGTGCCAGTCCCGTTCTTGCGCAATGATTCGTATGTAGAATTCGCATTGGTAGTGTCATTACCATAGAAGAGATGTAAGTGGGCAGCACCCGGCTTGCCCGGAGAGACAATCGGATCATCATACAGAAGTTGTCCGGGCTTACACTGAAAACGAAATGCACCTTCACCACCAGCACTCGGCAGACTCCATGGCACAAGCCACTGGCCTATAAGGCTAGCAGGATCAGTCGGGATTAACCCCATTTCGCCCTTCACATTACGTACGTCTTCTCCACCACTCGTCGCAACACCGAATTTAATCGCCTGCCCATTCGACGCAGTATTGTCTGAGACATTCACCACGCTACTATTTGACTTCGACCAGTTCTCTACCTCCCAGGTGGGCCCGGCTGCAGAAACTGCGAGAGCTATGATGCCCAACATAATGAGTACCGCAGCGATAATCACATACTGACGAAGGCTTAATTTCGAAAGAAACGCCAGGCGACCACGAGTCAGCTTACTGACCCCTGTTTTACTTGCCTTCGAAGTGATTTTTCGTCTTGCCATTATCTATGCACTCTATAACCTATTGTAGTCCGCAGAAGATGAAGAAGCACTTGACTGTCACGGTATATTTCGGCGAACCCGCTGACCGCTGTGTGTCATTAGTGGCAAATACTTGGTAGGTGTAGGCCGTATCAGCGACGAGATTATAGTCGTTGAAGCTCGTCTGCGCACTAGTCGTTTTGCCTATAACTAGTCCATTACGCTGCACTTCATAGCCTTTGACCGTTCCTCCTGCCTGCGAGTAATTAAGCCGGGTGTAATACTTGCCCTTCAGCCAGTCATAGTACAGATAAATGCCAAGTTGCTGCGGTCCTGTTGGTGAGACCACTGGGGTCGGAGGTAAGCTAGGCGTAGGCGTTGCTGTCGGCACAACCGTAGGAGCTGGTGTAATCGAAAGAGTTGGAGTCGGAGTTGGAGTAGCGGTTGCGGTCGGGGTTGGAGTAATTGAACGGGTTGGGGTTACAGTGGCAGTAGGCGTTGACGTAACAGTTGGAGTCGGTGTTGGCAGACACGTATCTCCTGGCTCCACACCAGTCGTCGTATTACGTACGTTATTCAAATTTGGATCACAGGTAGACGCGCTCGATACTGGTATGACTTTATCAACCATGACATTGGCATGCTTACCAGCCACATAAATCGTATTATTCGTCGTAGTAAGATTTGCCTCACCAGCAAGCTTCCATTGCCATTCAGTAGTCGACAGCCCGGTACCACCTACGGACGGGAAGCATGCTAGCGCGCCAGTGCCAGACTGAGCTTCGAGCGCCACGATATTAAGCGTGCTCGAGGCTGCCTTCATGCGTACCCAAAGCTTATATTTACCAGCTGTTGGTACCGGGAAGTTAGTTGTTGTCACCATACCTAGACCAGCAGCAGGAGCACACTGAGTAGAGACTGCTGCACGAGCAACAGGCATGCCGACACTCATGATCGTCGTCAGACAGAGTATTACAGCACCTACTATATGAATGGTTTTTGTTTTAAATGAATGTAATACGTTCATCATTGCGTCTACTTATATAGAAGCATAAGCAATATTTGTTTCAAGCGCAAGATCTGCATCAAATCCGACTTTAATAAACCGAGTCTCACCTAAACCCACAATGCAATTATGAACTTAGGTGATGCCAGACTAACGCGCTGGCAGACGGCCCATCCGGGCTAGGTCGTCACTTGATGACGATGTATGGCATGCCGCCGGGCAACACCGGCCACATCTCTCGCGGCAACTGGTACTCGGCAAGCCCGAGAGCGATACCGAGCAAGAAGAGCTGCTCCATGACGAGGTGCATGCCGGTCCACAGGTTGCCGTGACGGTCGTTGCAGGCGTTCAGGAACGACCAGCCGCCACCGCCACCACGCTCCACGCCCATGAACTCAGTGGGCAGTTCACCAAGAAGCGCTACCACTTCATCGCGATGACCCTCGAGACGCCCCGGGTGGAACCCGATGTTGTGCACGATGCCTTCGACCGCGATGTGGTCAGCGGTATCTTCTCCTTCCCGGAAGAGGTAGTCGAGGAAGATTCTCTCGACGGTGCTCGGGTCAAGAGTGACTGTGTGACTCATGTCAATGTCCTTTCGTCGGGGTGATCAGATGTCGGCCAACTGCTTGGCCAAGTACCGCTCCGCATGAGCATCGTTGTAAACCACGATGGTGATCGAACGGACACACTTCGGATCGGTTGCCATGAAAGCCTTGATGGCCGAAACCATCTCATCGAGCGCTGCCTCAACAGTCGGCTCGACGACTCCGGCCATGACACCCGTGCGGATCGTCGGCAGGGTAATCTCGGCGAACCGACTCTCCTCTGCCTTCTGAAGACCAGCCGCAACGATGTTGTTCAGCGGCTGACGCAGGTCGTCGATGACGAAGATCACGTTGGCGAACTTGCCACGATGCCCATCCATGCTGCCGGCAAGAAGAGCGGCGCCATCCTCGAGAGGAGCGGCACTCCGCGCCTGAGCATGGAACATCGATCCGGCGACGCGCTGGATGGCGCCATCGATGCCGCCGAACCACATCCCTTCGGAGTTGATGGCGGTGATGAGCGCATCGGCTGGTTGCTGGGTGATATCACCCGACACGATCTGAACGTTGGTCAAGGAACACTCCTTTGCTCTTTTAAGCGAGTCTGTCTCGCAAAGGTAGAATATATTTTACTACTATTTTATATTTTTGTCAATTAACTATCAGGTTACGCACAAAGCAAAACGCCCATCTAAAAAGATGAGCGTCTTACCTTGGTGAACTCAAAGGGAGTTAATTTCGAAACCTTTTATCATGAGCTAGAAGAACTATCAGATAAACTGGCTGCTATGGAGGATCAAAATGTTTAGATTACTCCGTAGAACCCCGAAAGCCACACTCACGAACACGGCACTATACAATGAGCAGTCTTTCTATGATGCATTTGTCCGAGACGTTAAACGAGCACAATCAACAGTAGTCATAGAAAGCCCGTTCTTGACCGAAAAAAGAGCCCTGTACTTTGCCAGGTTATTCAACAAACTGGCTAGAAAAGGCGTGAGAGTCCACGTAAATACCAGAAACCCACGTCACCACGATAAGTTACTCGAAATACAAGCTTGGAAATCCATCAGAATCCTGAGAGACAGCGGTGTTAAAGTCTACTTCTTCAGTGATATGCGCCACCGCAAACTAGCAATTATCGACCAACAAATACTATGGGAGGGGTCACTCAATATCTTATCGCAGGTATTCAGCAAAGAGATCATGCGCAGGACAAGCTCTGCTGAACTCGCCCGACAAATGGCGTCATTCACGAAGATAAACAATCGATTTTGGTGATACAATAAGAGCCAGATTATGAATAATGGTTACGAAATTAACGAAGATGACATTCAGAAGGTTATAAATTACCTTAAGTTTCGTGATCCTAAAAATGCAGACCGTGAATATGCTATTGAATTCATTGAGGCAATGCAAATTGAGGGAAATGAAATCGCCAGGACTGACGAGCAGTTAGCTGAGGCAATCCGTGACTTTACTCGCAAGAAAAATGAAAACAACTAAACCTTGCTTGGGAATATGTCGGAAGCCTTAACACCAAGTACGGCAATTATCTTATACAGTGTTTCAACAGAGGCAATTGCTACCCCTTGTTCTAACGTAGCATAATAGTTAGTCGTTAAACCAACTTTTTCAGCAACGTCTTTTTGGGTGTAATGCTTGGCTTTACGAGCCTTTTGTAAGTTCGTGCCAATAGCTTTCCTTAGTGCAACTTCATTCATCGATGTATATCTTTATCGCAATTATCGTATACAAAGTATACCGTATGTTGTCTAATATACCTATAGTTACCACGTCCTGTTGCATGATGTAACATCCGACTTTTGTGGAACTTCGATATAATAGAAGAATGCGAAGCTATATCTATATGGATGAGAGCGGTGATCTTGGCTTTGACTTTACAAAGTCCAAGACAAGCAAGCATTTTGTTGTCAGCTTTATCTTTACTACTGACAAAAAACCAATAGATAAAATTGTAAAGAAAATCTATAAAGGATTTTCAAAAAAAGAGCTCAAGGGCCACCCTGGTACGCTACATGCCTACAAAGAAAAGCCAGTGACAAGGATACGGCTCCTGCGAAGCCTGGCCGAAAAAGATGTACACATACTTACTATCCGCTTAAATAAACAGAAGGTTTATACACGTTTGCAGGATGAGAAGCACGTACTGTACAACTATGTTGTCAACATACTACTTGATCGAATGATTAGTAAAAAACTTGTTCCTCTCGATCATGAAATCTGTTTCGTAGCCTCAAAACGAGAAACCAATAAGTTTCTTAACGAAAATTTTACCGCCTACCTCAAAAAGCAAACAAAGAATAATCACGAATTAGATATCCACGTAGATATTAAAACACCGGCGCAAGAAAAAGGATTGCAGGTTGTTGATTGTGTAGTGTGGAGTTTCTTTAGAAAGTATGAACACAATGATGGATCGTATGCAGAAATACTCAAAAGTAAGGTTATAGAAGAAAATTCATTGTTTCCATAAAAATGGAAAACCTCTGTTGCTATTTACGAGGAACCATACGGAGCCCCACAACAGAGGAATTACTACCACTGTTATTCTAGCATAAGCATCGTGCTTATGTCAATACCCCTGGAGAACGGGATTGCTTTTTATCTCTTCTGAAAGCTAGATATTGTTATTCTTTACCACCTCTGTTACTCTTTATGCAATCAGATTGGAAACTGAGGAGCTGCCATGACGGAAGAATCTGGTGGGCAGATAGTTGAAAGACTTCAAACCATTTTACCGTGGTTAGGAATCCTTGTTGCGTCAATCACTATCTTGGCGTTTCTTATCGGCCTTATCCTTCGTCTATGTAACTACTATCGAAAATACAAGCAAGAAGTAGTTCTACTTGAACTCACTCCTCCAGCTTTTACTGATAAAGCACCAATCGCGACTACACAGTTATTCTCAGTCCTTCATGGTTTACTTAAATCACGCAGCTTCAAAGACGCACTTCTTCGCTATGTACCGTCATTTTCTTTGGAGATAGTATCCACAAAAGACGCTGGTATACGCTATCTTATCCGGGCCAGTAAAGCTAACGAGGAACTTATTCGTCAGGCAGTAGCTGCCTATAGCCCCGATGTGAAAGTTAGGGTAGTAAAGGACAAGGACACCGCCAGTGGCTTTATGGTGTTGCAGACCTACAAGCAGACCGAACATTATGCCATGCCCCTGGATACATCAAAATCATTGCAAGAACATGATCCAGTAGCGTACCTAACTAACTCGATGACCAAACTTGAAGCTGGCGAACAAGTGAGCTTACAGCTGGTTGTGACACCTGCAGTTATATCTGAAGCTTTTGCGATTGATCGAAAGATTCGCCAAGGCTATTGGTCGGGATCGAGCCTCGAGAAAAAGTTTGGCCACAAGAGTATCTTCCGTATAGTCTTTGCAGTTTTAAAACTACCATTTGTTATTGTCTGGAGTATGGTATATGGCTTTCTGTACCATGATCTACCAGCTAATTCTAAAGCCGGTAATAACCTACCAGCCAATACTCATATACCTCCAGCTGAACAAGAGCTACTAGATAGCATGCATGACAAATTAACTCAAGATCTCTTCTATGTAGATATAAGAGCTCAGGTTATAGCTTCAGACAAAGCTCGGATCAAAAGTAGAGCTCAATCACTTGCTAATGCGATGGCTACATACGCTACTCCAACATGGCAGAGACTGCGAACAACTCGGGCATGGATACCATATATTGGCGTACGCCACCGGATCTGGGTTCTTCAGCATCGATTGCCATCATTGATCCACAGGAACAGTAACATATTGAGTTCGACTGAACTGAGCGCTCTATATCATTTCCCTCATAGTTCGTCGGCACGAACCGAGAATGTATCAAAGTCACTCAGTAAGACTCTACCTGCACCTATCTCACTAAAGAGTGCTAAATACCTAGACATTATCCTTGGTAAAAATAGTCATCTAGGAAGTGAAACCTTAATAGGTCTCACTGAGGCTGAGCGTGAACGACATGTCTATATTATTGGTGGAACTGGAAACGGTAAAACTACTATGTTGCAGTATGGCATCGTCCAAGATATCAAAGACGGTAAGGGTTTAGCCGTCATTGATCCTCACGGTGATATGGCACTGACACTACTGAAATATATTCCAAAGGATCGAATCGAGGATGTTATCTACTTCAACCCCGATGATATTGACCATCCACTAGCAATGAATCTGCTTGAGATACCCGAAGGCCTGTCTGGCAGTGCCTTAGAGCGAGAAAAAGATCGAGTGACTGAATCGGTCATATCGGTACTGCGTAAAATTTTCTCAGATGACGATAGTGGAGGCCATCGTATTGAGTATGTTCTAAGGAATACTATTCAAACTGCTCTAATTACTGAAGACCCAACCATCTTCACTATCTTCGAATTACTTACAAACGATAACTACCGTAAGAAAATAACAAATGCCCTGCCAGCTGGAACATTAAAGAATTTCTGGCAGAATGAACTGGGCAAGGCTGGAGCCATGCAACGAGTTAAGATGAGTCATGGTGTGACCAGTAAGATTGGTCGCTTCGAGTTCTCTCCCAGCACTAAACGAGTTATGGGTAGAGCTAAGTCCACCATCGACTTTGATAATATCCTAGCTACTAGCAAGATTTTGATTTGTAACTTTTCTAAAGGAAATATCGGCGAGGATACATCTGAGTTGTTCGGGACAGCTGTGCTGGCTAAACTTCAGTTAGCAGCCCTCAGACGATCTCGATTAACCCAGGATGAGCGAGAACCATTCTATCTGTACGTTGATGAGTTCCAAAACTTTGCTACGATGCCGTTTGTGCAAATGCTATCTGAGGCTCGCAAGTATAAACTATTCCTAACTATGGCCGAACAGTCTACGGCTCAGCAGGAGGAGCAACGTCTCGTACAGGTTATCCTAGCCAATGTTGGCACGGTAATTAGCTTTAGAACTGGTAGTCCAGTGGATGAGCAATTAGTACTACCACTATTTCGACCGTTTATTGATGAGGGAGAGATAGCTAACCTGCCAAGCTTTAACTTTTATGCACGACTGAGTGCTATACGGTCTCAGGAGCCAATGTCAGGTGAGACTTTATTGTTAGAAGACGAGGGAGATAAAGCTGTAGCTAGAAAGGTGATAGAGTATTCTAGAAAGTTGTATGCATATAAGTACCGATACAGGGCAACAACTAAAAAAAGAACAAACCAAGCAAACGACACTAAAACAGTACGAGGCGCCATAGCTAGCGGATCGCAAGAAGATGAGCCG
>CAZTHB010000028.1:5846-8751 GCA_964613485.1 uncultured Candidatus Saccharibacteria bacterium | reverse complement strand
TGGCTTCATCGGCTATGGAGCAGCAGGAGCTACTCGAGCTATCGAGCACTGGCGCAGCATTGCCGGCGAGCTTCATCTCGCTGACGTACGTGAATCACTCCTTCTTTACCTCAGCACTGACTTCGAAAACTATCATGACTTTAAGCCAACAGATGCACATGCCGAGCAACTCAAGTCTGTAGTAGCCCAAGTCACAAGCTGGTCAACTGCGCTAAAATCCCTACGAAACTAATACAAACGCAATAAGTAGCGTCACACGAACGATCCGTGACGCTACTTATTTATATTGTTCCTTCTAATCGTCTACTGCACGCCACAAAAAGAAAATATAAACTGAGTGCAACTTACTCTCTTCGTGACCGCTGCATTGATGGCAGACTGAGTTCCGTTCTTTGCAATTACCTGAAATGTATACGAGCCACCAGCATACACGGGTGATTCTATATATGAAGTTGCGCTCGTCTGCACGTTCGGTTTACCTGAGCGCACCACCTCGTATCCGGTAGCTCCAGCAACCGAACTCCACGACACCGCTATACTGCATCGAGCATCCCATCCGCACCCTTGCCACCAGTTATAGCTAAGGCTAAAGCCCGTAAAGACTGGTGTTGTGAGCGTTGGTGTAGTGGGCACTGGCGTCACTGTAGCTGGTGCTGCCGTTGCCTGCACAGGAGTCGGCGTGATTGCTGGGGTCGGAGTAGGAGTGATGGTGACCGTAGGGATAATGGTTGGGGCTGGGGTGATAGTTGGTGTGGGTGTTGGTGTCGCCGTACCGACGATCGATTTAACTGCCTGTATGTACGCGTTATATGCGGGCTTCTGCGTACGATCATATCGCTGCAACCCAAACCAATGCTCGCGATCGGCCACATTCGTACCAGCATCCCGAGCGCTGTACCAAAACAGTGGACCACTCCATGTATACGAATTAAATATCTGATATGCCTTCGTGACCATTTGCGCCTGCTGTGATTCACTCACTGCCCCATCGCCGCTCGTCGGTGCTCCAAATTCTGTCGCCCATATCTGCTTACTCGCATCACCATTGCTCGTCATGATGCTTCGTAAACTTATCGGTGTTTGGCTCATCTGACTCCACGCGCTCCATGCAGCATATGTAGTCGGGCAATCGAATGTACCCGCGTAGCAATAGGGATGATGAGCGAGGGCATCAAAATAGTTCTTCCCACCGTTTGCATAGATACCCGTTGCAAAGTCGGTCGGAGATATATTCCCTCCGCCTGTAGCTGCCGGGGATGTCCCACCTGTAAGAATAGTGGCGTTTACATTAACTGATTTAATATTCGTATAACCAGACTTAAGCAGTGCCGCATATGTCAAAACATTTGGTTGAGGTTGCCAAAAATTCACAATGTTTGGCTCATTCCATATCTCCCAATGGTTCACCCCCTGCGAGGTGTATCGCTGCGCGGCTGCGCGTGCGAATACTCCAAAGTCATCAGGATTGGCAGGCGCACACTTATCGCTACCCGTGCATGTGGAGGGGCGAGCCCACGTCGGCGTATAACCCAGGATACCAAGCACCCGAAGGCCACGAGCATTTGCAGCCGCTACCACAGCGTCATAGCGCGACCAGTTATAGCTATTGCGTCCACCTGATTGGATATCAGACCAGACAAAATCAAATCGAACCCATTTCGCACCAAGTTGCTTCATTGTATCTAGCTCACGAGCAAGATCGGTGCTCGACAGGTACTGTAATCCTCCACCCGCCGATATGCCAAATCTCTCGCTTTTAGTAATGGGTGATGATGCTCTGCTCGCAGTAAGCGCGATAACAGCAATCGCTATGGTGGCTAGCGCAATCAGTATGGTTTTTGGCTGCAACCACTTCGAAGTCTGCTGGATCTTTTTGGACTTAGTAATCTTTTGTTTACGCTTCATGTAGCCAAACTCCCTCTGCACACAGGATTTAATAAAGTAGTTATGCCAATTATAGCAAAACACCCTTCACTGAGACCCTCAATATATAATGGCTAACTCCAGACATTAATGGAAATATAATTTAGTTTAAATCCTTATACATAACGATTCTCTCGCCAACACTATCCAGCCCTAGTTTTCTTTCGTGTTCTCGCAACTTTCTTATAGCGCTCGTAACTTTAAGAAGCTGATCGAATCCATGTTTTTTATAAAATGGGCCGTTCCAGGGTATGTTTTTGAAAGTAATAAGTGTAATTTGTGAATAACCATTTTCTTTCGCCCATTCAATAGCGGCTCGAAGCAATTTACCACCTAAACCTTGTCCCATACTATCTCGCTCCACTGATAGTTGTTCGATGTGGGCCATTTTTCCTAGCTCATCTATTCTTATAAAACCTCTAGGCGGACTACCAGCCACTAGTATGCATTTAGCACCCTTAAGCTCATCCAAACTTGCAACAGGCGGTAGATTTGTTATACCTGCTTCTTCAAATAAAGAGTCAGCCGATTCCTCAATAGATGATAGTTTTGATAGTTCACTATCCTTTGCAATTCTTACTACTGTCATTGCCTTATCATAACAAAAAAGACTCGTCTCCGAGTCTTCACTAATGAGCATAAAAATGGCTCCGGGGGCCGGATTCGAACCGGCGACCAATTGGTTAACAGCCAACTGCTCTACCGCTGAGCTACCCCGGATTATATATCTACTTCTTCTGGGACATTCGCCAAAAGACCACGCAATTATACCCTTATACCAGATAGAGCGTCAATCTCCCGACTGTGTAAGCTCTGGTATACTAATATGTAATATGGTGCGAGCAAAAAAGGTTTCTCAAGCGCGTCACAAGCCACAAACTCTTGTACAGACAGTTGTGCGCATCGTGCTCTTCGGACTAGCGGGCATAGTAGCGATACTCATACTCCTCCTTCTATGGTTTCAACTTCGCCCATTACATAC
>CAZTHB010000028.1:3404-5746 GCA_964613485.1 uncultured Candidatus Saccharibacteria bacterium | reverse complement strand
GACCTCAACGACTCGATCGACATAGCACTCGGACTTGGCGATGAAATCGATGTAATGGGATTGTCGGCTGGTGCGAATGAAGTCGCCTATGTGGCATCTGAGAGGAATGACCTCCATCAGGCAATTATCATTGATCCAATCTTCACCCCGGTCGGCGTACCGACTCCTCTCAATCGACTCGTTACAGGAGCTCTAATCACTATCCCAAATCAGTTCATCTGGTGGAGCGATAAGCAGAAAAACTTGGATGGCCCTACTAGTGCCTACTATGGATGGCAATCGCAGCCAGTTGGGCAATATCTGCGAATCACTGAGGCACTCCATGAGCCGGGTCGATACCCACGACCCACACACGCCGTCATAATCACCAATGAGAATGATGCAGCAGTTAATAATGAAGCAGCAGATCTCCTCGCTCAACGCTGGCGGGATAATAACGTTGACGTCACTGCGTACCGGTTCCCGATCGCAGAAAAACTTAACCACGACCTCATCGACCCATTACAAGTGGGTGCAAATATCGATCTATCCTACCCGAAAATAATCGAACTCTCGACAAAGAACTATACTGCGCATGGCCACCACTAAGCCCCCAACAAATAATCACCCCGATATCACGAGTGAGACGCTACCAGTAAAAAAACGCACCTGGTGGCAACGCTGGCTCAAGCGAGTAGGTATCGGCCTACTCATCTTTTTACTCGTGAGTGCAGTACTTATGTTTGTTTACCTATATAGACACCGCAACGAATCCGAGACAATCGGCGTCAGCTTCTCGCAATATCAAGCAGAACGCTATGGCATGGACTGGCGTGCTGCCTATGTCGCAATACTTGATGAGTTGCAATTCAAGCACCTGCGCCTACCAGCCTATTGGGATCAAATCGAGCCTCAACCTGGCGAGTATGATTTCTCGCAGACGGACTGGATGCTAGATGAAGCCGTCAAGCGTGGCGCAAAAGTAAAACTCGTCATTGGCCAAAAACTCATTCGGGTACCAGAATGCTATTATCCTGCTTGGCTCGATAAGAATGATACAAATCTGGTAGCCGACCGAGTGAACATCATGCTTGCAGAAGTTGTGAAGCGATACAAAGATCACCCCGCGCTTGAATCATGGCAGCTCGAAAACGAATTTTTGCTTCACTCGTTCGGCGAATGCCCGACAAAAAATCTCACTACTAAAGCTCTGAAGCGCGAACTCCAGACCGTCCGCTCGATCGACAATAAAACCCCCATCATACTCACCCAGTCAGATCAGTGGGGCTGGCCGATTGTTGGCCCAATGACTGAATATTATGGCTTCTCGATGTATCGGACGGTCTGGAATAGCACTATGGGTTACTACGTGTATCCTCAGCGCGGCATTTATAATTGGTGGAAAGCGTCGGTAATCGAAACCCTACATCCAGGCACAACAGTTACTATCCATGAACTACAGAGTGAGGCATGGGGGCCACGCGGCAATGAACACTTAAACCACGAGGAAGCACAGCGATCAATGAGCTTAGCTAAGCTTCAAGACAATGTTCTCTATGCCCGCGAGACAAACATAAAGCGTTTCGATCTATGGGGTGCGGAGTGGTGGTATGCCATGAAACTCGAGGGGCACATAGAGTACTGGGACTATATCAAGGGACTCCCAAAGTAGATCTTTAAGCTTATTGTCGCCCGAGAATACGCTTCACTGGATGAATTTGCTTCGAAGTCGCTAATGCCTTATCATAGCCGGTCAATACAGCTTCAGCCGAACGCTTCCAACTATATTGCTTTACGCACGCCGTACCATGCTTGATGAGTTCCGCTTGTTTTTCAGGACTATCGAGTACGTCTCGTACTGCACGCGCGATGTCTTCTTCTTTCAATCCATCAAAGTACTCTGCAGCATCCCCGAAAACCTCTGGCATACATGTAGCATTAGAGCTGACCACAGGTAACCCGTAGCTCATAGCCTCGAGTCCTGGAATCCCAAACCCTTCTGATAATGATGGCAGAGCATACAACACTGCCTTGCGATACAGCCCGACGAGTTCTTGATCGGTTACGCGGTCAGTAAATACGACCTGAGATTTCATATCGAACTTCACTACTTCTTTTTCAAGCAGATTATGAAACTCGTCTTTTTTACCTGCAATAACCAGCTGAACAGGCTGCTTTCTCCCTTTATTTACGAGTGGCAGGGCGTGAATGAGACGAATAAGATTTTTGTGCGGATAGGCATTTCCGACGTGTAGGATATATGGCCTAGTGATGCCAAGCTTCTTGAGGTTGACCATACCTTCCGACATCGGAATATCAGCCGCATTATACGTAACCATGATTTTTTCTTTAGGTACATGGTA
>CAZTHB010000028.1:0-3304 GCA_964613485.1 uncultured Candidatus Saccharibacteria bacterium | reverse complement strand
TCTATAAGAATGTTTTCTATATACCGCCCAATACCCGTCTGCTTGAGCCAGCGTGCGTCTACAACAATTCTTGCCATACTGTCATTATACCTGATAATACTTAGCTAAAAGCATGGAGCGGCTTCAAGCCAGCTGTGCTTGCCCTCCTCTTTCTCTCCAGTTACGATGCTAAAAGTTTCCTATTCGTTTCGAAAAATTTTCGAGAAGAAGAAAGATGCACCTTATGAAATCTCGGAGGGTGAGCCGAGCGCGACTCATAGTAATCGTCCTAGGCATGGTCTTCGGCGGACTACTGCTTCCTGAAGCTGCATCCGCTACGTCGGTCGGTGCAGGAGTATGGTCACAACCATGGCTTGATGCCTACGGTCGAGCTGGCGGGTCAGCTGCCATCGGATATGCGGAAAACAATGTTCATACCTGGAACAATGGCTGCTTGCAAGACTTTGGTGGTGGCAAGTATGTCGATGCAGCATTGATGTCTCCAGGCTGTCAAAGTGGCCGCGTATACTCAGTCATCAACAGTCGTTGGTGGTATGTCGCACGCGTTGGCTCACATTGGACTGGGTACCCCCAGAGCGAATCTTATCGTTGGGGCGCTGGCTGGAATCAAACCTTCGACGGCGGATGGTGGGGACCGACAATGTTGATGCGTGGCGACAATATTGGGCAAACTTACAGTGTGCACAATGGTATGCGCGGTTACTATCTCTCCGTTGGCGGACCCATAGGTGCTCTGGGCTACCCGAGAAGCGATGAGTATACCTGGAATACATATGTACGCCAGGATTTCGAAGGCGGATCGCTCACATGGCGAAGTGATCAAGGTGTACGCCCACTACAAACCATCACACCACAGGAGCAATCTGCAGTAAGCTGGGTGATAGCCGAGAAGAATTCTCCTGACCCGACCTGGAGTGATCAGTTCAGGCGGCCTTGGTCTGGTTATTGTGAGGGCTTCGTGGAGGTCGCCTTCGCA
Organism: uncultured Candidatus Saccharibacteria bacterium; assembly: GCA_964613485.1. GTDB lineage: Bacteria > Patescibacteriota > Saccharimonadia > CAILAD01 > JADZGC01. Next base: position 2,328 of record CAZTHB010000028.1, on the reverse strand, counting down.
ACTCGTGGACGGGCCTGGTCTTCCGACGAGCACTACAACTATCGCCTCTCGCGTGGCCAGATTCGAACCGACACAAACCCACCAGCAGGCGCCTTCGTGTTCTATGCCGGCCATGTAGGGCTCTCGATCGGCAATGGCCAGGTCATCTCCACTCAAGGCTATAACGGGCAACGACTTGCCGTCTGGCAACATAGTCTTACTGGCTTGAGTAATAAATATCTTGGATGGGCGCGCTTTGATGGTACATGGCCACGCTGATCTTACTCGGTACCGTTCTCTTAGAGCGGTACCTTTTTCTTGTACAGAATAACATTCGCCGACCGAACAAAAACCGGGTATACTACTGCTTAAGGATCACTTATGAAGTACGCTCGCGACTACCATTTCAATCTACCCTACAGCAACGAATCACACCGCAAGCACTGGCTTATTATTATCGGCCTAGTGCTATTATTGGGCGGATTTTTTACACTCGGAGTCATACGTATTGCCTATCGCGGCAAGCTTCTTCCTGGCGCACACGCCTACGGCATATATCTCGGCGGCCTCTCGAAGTCAGATGCGAAATCCTTGATTGATAGTATGAGTCAGAAATACCAAGCTGCAGAAACGGTCATTATTCGCAGTAATACAAATAAGAATACTCGTATCAAGGCTAGCGACCTAGGAATCAAACATGAGACTACCGCTACTATCGATGAGCTATATACATTTGGTCGTTCAGGCTGGATCGGACAACAACTTACTGATCAATTCACACTTATGATTGGTAGATTATCAGCCAACTCAGAAACGGTCTCTATAGATGGCGCACTATTTAGCCAAACACTATTACCACTCATTAATGAGCAAAACACACCCATCATAGAGCCACGCATGCAAATACTTAACGACACTGCAGCTATCATTCCTAGAACACCAGGAGTTCGTGCATCCGTAAGCCGAACTGTACAGAATCTACAGTCAGTAGCGAGAAATTTCTCAGACCTCACTATTGATCTTGCAACATACCAGCTCGAGCCAAACGTGCAGCTCAGCTCGTTGCAAGGTAAACAAACTATCGTTCAGCAATTCACGGCTCAACCCATGGTCGTCGGTCACAATGGACGCACCTGGACGTTTACTGCAAGCGACATTGCCGGCTGGCTCGGTAGCACAAGCGCTCCACCACTTCGAACAAATCTCCTAACAGATGCCTATCAGACACAACAACATAAAAGTTCTCAGGCCGATTTTTCTCATTCAAAGATACAAGCGAGCCTGAGGCCGATTGCCGAACAAATCAATCAAGCTGCCGTTGACGCTAAGCTCACTATTAGTGGTGATCGAGCGTCAGTTTTTCAACAATCACAAGATGGTATCGCGCTCGATATGAACGCGAGCGTGGGCTCAATACTCGATCGACTGTCGCAACCTACTCAAAACGTAGCGACAACTCCGCTGATCGTAAAAATCACCAAAGCTGAAGTCTCTGATGGTAATCTTGATAGACTAGGCATTAAAGAGCTCTTGTCTGAGGGTGTGTCATATTTTCCTGGGTCATCAAAAAACCGACTACAAAACATTCGAGTCGGCACTGCTCGTTATCAGGGAGTCTTATTGAAGCCTGGTCAGGTATTTAGTTTTGGTGAGCTTCTCGGAGAAGTCGGTCCCGCTCAAGGGTATGCTGAGGGGCGCGTCATACTTGAAGGACGCCAAGAAAGTGCCTATGGCGGAGGTCTGTGTCAGGTCAGCTCGACCGCCTTCCGTGCAGCACTTTTAGCGGGCTTGCCAATATTAGAGCGCGTCAATCATGCTTTCGCCGTATCATATTACACGCAGCCTTATGGGGTGCCGGGTGTTGACGCAACAATCTACTACCCGCAAGTTGATTTTAAATTCAAGAATGACACAGATCACCACATCCTTATTCAAACTGAACTTATCGGTACAACCCTTAAATTCCGCTTTTATGGCACAAAACAAAAAACCGGCACAATTCGTGGCCCATTCTTTGTCTACGGAAATAGTGACCCCAATGTACCGTCACGAACAGTGTTCTATCGCGATATAACCGTCAATGGACAAGTAACTAAAACTGACACATTCTACACGACCTATAAATCGGCTCTGGACTTTCCAGTCGTAGACTAGAGATTATTCAGCTGCAACTTTTGGCTTAATAATAACCTTGCGATTCGGGTCCTGACCGACACTCTCTGTCTCCAGATCATCCTTATCAGCAAGTACCATATGTACAATTCGACGCTCAAATGGTGACATTGGCTTAAGCTGAAATTCCTTACCATACTGCTGTACTTTGTGAGCCGCATCCTCAGCAATGCGCAT
>CAZTHB010000027.1:7741-9309 GCA_964613485.1 uncultured Candidatus Saccharibacteria bacterium | reverse complement strand
TCCTCATCGTGTTCGACGACGATCACAGTATTACCGAGACTCTTCAGGCGCTTCAATGTCTCAATCAGTCGGTCATTATCACGCTGATGCAAACCAATCGATGGCTCGTCGAGAATATATAAAACGCCCATCAGTGAGCTGCCGATCTGTGTAGCCAATCGGATACGCTGTGCTTCACCACCAGCCAACGTATTTGCAGAACGATCAAGCGTGAGATAACTCAAGCCAACATCGTTCAAAAATGTCAGTCGTTCGCGGACTTCTTTGAGAATCTGCTTTGCTATCTGCTGTTCTTGCTCGTTGAGCGAGAGATTTGTAAAGTACGCCAATGCCTTGTCGACACTCATCTCGGTCACATCAGCGATCGACTTATTATCAATAGTAATAGCGAGCACTTCAGGCTTAAGGCGGCGGCCGTTACAATCTGGACAGACCTGGTGGTTCATGTAGCGCTCAATCTCACCCTTCACAAAATCACTATCGCTCTCCCGATAACGACGCTCAAGATTCGGGATCACCCCCTCAAAGGTAGTACGATATTGGCGACCACCTGGCCCAGGCACGAGAATCGTCTCATCGCCAGTTCCATAAAACAAAATCTTTAGAGCTGATTCACTGAGATCCTGCACGGGCACATCAAGTGAAAACTTATGAGATTCAGCCACAGCACCAAGTAACTTCCCATACCATGTCATACGGCTCGTTGTTCGACTCCATGGTCGAATCGCCCCTTCGCTGACGCTCAAGCGGCGATTTGGAATGACGAGCTCTGGATCAACCACTAAGAGCGCGCCGAGACCAGTACAGTTAGGGCAGGCACCATGGGGCGCGTTGAAGGAGAAAAGGCGTGGTTCAATCTCGGCCAGCGAGAAACCTGAGTCAGTAGTCGTATAATGCTCCGAGTAAACATGTTCATTCTTAGTTGCAAAATCCTGCACAATAATCACGCCTTCACCAAGTTTGAGCGCCTGCTCGACCGCCTCTGCGAGTCGTTGATGCTCTTCCGTCTCGACGGCCAAACGATCAACAACAACTTCGATAGTGTGCTTCTTCTGCTTCTCAAGCTCACCGATTTCGTCGAGATCAATATCATCACCATCAACACGCGCCTTTAGATAGCCAGCCTTAACGAGTTCGGCAATTACATGTCGATGCTCGCCTTTTTTGTCTTTTACTACCGGGGCATATATCACGACGCGTGTACCAGCCGGATATTGCTCAATTGCCTCAATGATCTGAGCCGAAGTCTGGCGAGTTAGGATTTCTCCTGTCTGCGGATCATGAGGGATGCCGATGCGGGCGAATAGCAAGCGCAAATAATCATATATCTCGGTGACTGTAGCGACAGTCGATCGTGGATTTCGGCTCGTAGATTTCTGGTCAATCGAAATCGCTGGAGATAAGCCTTCGATCTGATCAACGTCTGGCTTCTCCATGAGTCCAAGGAATTGGCGCGCATAAGCCGACAAGCTTTCGACGTATCGACGCTGCCCCTCAGCATATATGGTGTCAAATGCAAGACTCGATTTGCCTGATCCGGAGAGTCCTGTAATAACCACGAGCTTATC
>CAZTHB010000027.1:6237-7641 GCA_964613485.1 uncultured Candidatus Saccharibacteria bacterium | reverse complement strand
TAAGGATAGTAATGAGCTCACAATCACGAACAGTTACCGTCATGTGGTGGAACCGACGTTGGGGCTCAGACATCCCCAAGATGTTAGCCGTAATCGATGCCGTATCACCAGATGTGCTATTCCTCCTAGAGAATATGATGCACCCAAGTGATCCAAGCAGCTGCCCAGATAGAATAGTCGAACAGCATCTTGGCTCGACTTATTATCACAGCAACATGCTGGTAGCTCGTAGAAAAGCCGGCCTTGAAGAGGTCACCTCGGTATATGCATGCCACTCACTCGCGCCACACAGCTGTATCGGCAGCACCTTAAGTCGAGGTGGTCGCATTGCTACCAGGTCTTCTGAGCGCATGCTCGTCGAATTGAGTATCCGACTCCCTGGATCGGATACAAGAGTCAGGCTAGGTGCCGTGCACTTGAGTTATGGTTGGCCACTATTCAATCGCCTCCGGCTAGTCTCGGAACTACACCAGATCAAATCTTGGTACTATGAGTCATTAGAACCAGCTATCTTCGCCGGTGATTTCAACTCAACGCCGCAAGTGAGCACAGGATTTCAAGCCTATGGAGGGACATTTAGGCAGGATGACCTCATCATCCCCGGCGACAAGCCAAGACGCTACGGCAGTGAGCAAAGTACATATGCGAGCTGTGCGATACTACCTTTTCGTGGGCATGGCCTCGCACGTTGTATCGACTACGGATTCGGCAACGCCTCAGGGCGAGCACTCGTAGAGTCATGCTGGCTTGGCGATCGAGGCCCATCAAATCATCGCCCGCTTATCATGCGGCTTAGCGCATCATAACGCTTAACCATCGCCCTCACCTGCAATGAGGGCTTTTCTCTTGTGCTATATTTTGCGTATAATGAATAAAAGCATAAACGGGATATATTATTCATGCCACCAAAACCACCGACTGAGTCACATACGCCTGGCGCGCTTGAAGCTGTGATGGCCGATGCTGCCGCAACAACGCCAACAACAGGTGGCGAGCCAGTACCTGTGACAGTCTCGATGCCCGCCGTCGAGCCTGCACCTGCTGCAGCCGAACCAAGCACCATGCCGTCAATCGGAGGCGTCACAAAACCGACCGCCGCAGGCACCGACACGCCAGCCATGCCATCTCCGGGTGGTGGCTTTGGTCTCGGTGAACACGATCTCGAACACCCCGTACTACCTACCAATGCCGCCACAGCAGCGAACCCCGACGTAACCGCTGCAATCGAGGGCAGTACAAGCGGCGCAAGTGAGCCCGCTATACCAGCTACACCCCCCGTAGTAACCACACTTCCATCCGCTGAACCCACACCTCCGCCAGCAATGGTAGTGAACGAAGCTGGCGCTCCTACAGGCTCACAACAATTAGGGCCCACCGACAAGCTCATAGTGAGTGAGCCTTCTG
>CAZTHB010000027.1:0-6137 GCA_964613485.1 uncultured Candidatus Saccharibacteria bacterium | reverse complement strand
ACAGGCTCACAACAATTAGGGCCCACCGACAAGCTCATAGTGAGTGAGCCTTCTGCCGAACCTCAGAGACCAACAACTCCCGAGACCGCCTCAGAAGCCATTCCTACACCTGAAGAATGGGTCAAAAACGCCAATGAGGGCCTGCAACAACTACTAAACAAAGAACTCAAAGGCGAGACACTCACTCCTGAAGAAATCAGAGCAAAAGACATCTTTCTCGCCGTGCTATCAGCCGATCTTCGCCACGTATAATAGATAGCCTTGCCTCAAAACATATAGCCGTCACAAGACGGCTATATGTGTATATAACGCTAGTTTGGAATAGATAATCTATTTAGCTCTAAGCGATGCGAGTTCAGTACGTACTTTCTGAAGACCAGACTCGAGCTCGTCGATGTGCTGTTCGAGACGGGCAACCGCTGCATCGACTTCTGGGGTAGGCTGAGCAATTACTGCTGCGGCCTGCTCTTGCGGTTCATCAGTCTTCGGTTCAGTAGCCGCTTCTGTAGTCGCCGCATGAGATTCGTGCCCAGTCGTAAAGTCAGGATGCGATGCAAATATCTGATTGACTTGTTCTTGGGCATGATGCAAAACAGCCTGACCATCAGTGTGTACCTCGGTCGTGGGCTGACTTTCTGGATGCATCGCTTCTGCGCCACCATGTGCTGCCGACCAAGCTACACCTTCTTCTACTGGTGGAGCAGGTGGCTCGACATCTGTCTGAGCAGCAGTCTGTTCGGGCGCGGCTTCCGCATCCCCTTCTCGACCTTTATCCGCCCCGGCAGACGAATCGATGACAGCACTCACTTCGGCTTGGGCAGCGTCCGCTACTTCGGGCGTAGTTGTCATAGTGTCGCGGGCTTCGCTGCCAGTTGTATCTCCAATGCCGGCATCGCTATCTACGGGCTGATCTGCAATATGCTCTGCTGCGGCTTCGGCAGCGGGAGTCTCAGATCCAGGTACTTCTTCTACTACTGGCGAACTATCGCTACTATCTGTAGGACTGAGAGTAGCCGTGTGCTGGCTCAAGTCTAACGGCTCACTATTATCTTTAGGCACCGCGAGAACATCGGCGACACTTCCTTTGAGTTCGTCTGCTGGAGCTGTGTCCATCGTCGTATTATTCGAGGCAGATTCTTGTACTGAAGGCTCACTGGAGCCTGAAGAGTCGGCGGATACTTCATGAAGCTGCAGTGTATCATTATTATCTTCAGTCTGGGTGTCAGACTGCTTCGATGCAAAATCAATCGGGTCAAGGGAAGCCGAACCATCAGCACTCGTAGCCGAGGTATCAGATGCGTCAGCGAGCCCTACTGTAGCGGCATCACCTGGCTGAATCACATTAGCGTCGTCAGACTTGACTGCGACATCATCATGATGACCAAATATTTTAGAAAAAAATCCGTCTTTTTTATGTGTGTCATCTGAGTGCATGGCTTACTACACGAACCTCCAGCTTAGTATTACAGTTATGCTTATTAATAGTGTAGCAAAATCATGCCGGGCGAGCTAGCCGCATCTACCAATCTAGCTGAGCTCACCCTGTGCGAGTCGAGCTACTTCACCTTCCTGTTGCCAGCGCACAAAGGTCGGGATAGAAATATATTGAAGTACTGTCTTATCAACAGAAGTATCATGAGGATACATGAGAATAGCTAAATTATTATTCATTGATATCCGCACTTGCCCAACTCTATATCCCCCAGTGTCCCTATCTCGTATATATGCGGAACTAGCTTGATAAGCATCAGCTCCGGCCACTTCCCACACACTAGGGTAGGCCTCTACAAGTCGATCAAATGTTGGCCTATGTGCCTCCCCAATCCTTTTAGGTGCCTCAAACCAATCTTCGATGGATATTTCTTTTTGAGAATCATCACCGTCTATATGCTTTGTACAGACAATGTGGTCACCTTGTAACTGCGCTTTCCAGCCATCTTCGATTGTCCCATCTGATCGAATGACCGGCACATTATCCATCGTAATGACGCCTTCCACATCATGCGGCTTCATGTAGCCTAGGCCACGATCGGTCATGGCGTGCACGAACGCAATTTCTAAATCTCGCTCTTGAGACTCTGCCAATGCTTGCGCAGCTACGAGTTCTTCCTCGGTACGCACTACTACCTCTCGCGCTGCTGCTAGAGCTGCACTTACCGAATCCACTCTCGCCTGATTAACGCGCACCCGCTCGAGCGCCTCATGGAGCGTGGGTAGTCTAGAGCTTTCTGGGGTCTCGCTCACTGCCGGCCCAGCCAGTTCGCTCTGACGACCTAGGGTACCGCCCGGTTCGCCTGGATCTGACCAGCCAGGCTGTCGGTCAAGTATCACCGTATCTTGATCGCGTATCGGCACCCGTACTACCCTAGGCTCAGGGTCACCCAGAGGTTCAGATTGTTTGGCACTATCCCACCATTTCGCTTCACCTTCGGCTGTGCGCCCTGACTCATCATCTCCCCAATTTGGCTCTCGATCTGGCATGTGTAATTATCCTTATGCTTTAGTATAGTGTACCAAAATTCAGCTTCGATTACACCGAGCCGACTGCGAGGAATGAGTATCAAGAGATTCCCGCTTAATCAAAACCGAACTACTCCCCAATCACTCAAGTGCTGATCACTTCCGGCCAATCTTCTTGCCGGCCTGAAAGTCCCTAATCTCTGCAAGCTGGTCGCGCAACTCGGCAGCCTTTTCAAACTGCAGATTTGCCGCCGCAAGATCCATTTGCTCATTAAGCTGCTTAATAAGGTGCTTAAGCTCATCTTTGGGAATCTTCTCAAGATCGAACGCATGTACATCGGCTAGCTCTGCTTCACGCTCTTCAGCCATGCGCTCGGCAATCGCCTTCTGAATCCCTTGCGGTGTGATGCTATGCTTATCATTATATTTTTGCTGTATCTCGCGGCGTCGATTCGTCTCATCGATCGCTGCTTTCATCGAACGAGTGATGGTATCGGCATACATAATTACTTTACCCTCAACGTGGCGCGCCGCCCGACCGATCGTCTGTATGAGCGCGCTCTCACTGCGCAAAAAGCCTTCCTTGTCAGCGTCGATGATCGCCACCATAGAAACCTCGGGCAGATCAAGGCCTTCACGCAAGAGATTTATGCCGACAAGCACATCATAAACTCCCAGACGCAAGTCACGCAGGATGTCAGTGCGCTCGAGCGTATTTACGTCGCTATGAAGATATTGTACTTTGATACCGATATCTGCAAGGTACTCGGTGAGGTCCTCAGCCATCCGCTTCGTCAACGTCGTAACAAGCGAGCGCTGACCTTTTTGTAAGCGCGTCCTAATCTCGGCGATAAGATCGTCGACTTGGTGCTCAACTGGGCGTACCTCGATCTCCGGATCTAGCAATCCCGTCGGGCGGATGATTTGCTCGGCAATATGTTCACCAGACTTAGAGAGCTCGTACTCAGCAGGAGTCGCTGAAACATACACAACTTGATTAATGTGGCGATCAAACTCCTCAAAGCGCATTGGTCGGTTATCCAGCGCTGACGGCAAACGAAAGCCGTACTGCACGAGCACTTCTTTGCGAGCGCGGTCACCATTATACATACCACGCACCTGCGGCACGGTGATATGCGATTCATCAATCAACATCAGGAAATCATCTGGAAAGTAGTCGAGCAATGTGGCGGGCTGCTCGCCTGGTTCGCGATTCGTTAAATAGCGCGAATAGTTTTCGATCCCCTTCACGTAGCCTGTTTGATCCATGATTTCGCAATCAAACTTGATCCGCTGCTCGAGTCGTTGGGCTTCCAGATGCATCTCCTGAGACTTGAACCACGCGATTCTTTCTGCAGCTTCGGCTTGAATCAAGTCGATAGCACGCTTAATTTGCTCCTTGGGCGCCACATAATGTTTTGCTGGGAATATCGTGAACGAATTTGGACGCTCAATCACCTCTCCCGTGAGTGGCTCAAGCTTAGAGATTGACTCAACTTCGTCACCAAAGAACTGAATGCGATACGCTTCTTCGCCATCAGCGGGAAATACATCGACATTTTCGCCACGCACGCGAAAGGTACCACGCACGAAATTCTGATCATTGCGCGTGTACTGGATGTCAGTCATGAGACGCAAGAATTTATCGCGTTTCTTGAGCTCACCAACCTTGACCGGGATCGACATATTCTGGAAATCATCCACCGAGCCAATGCCGTAGATACAACTCACCGACGCGATAATCACCACATCTTGGCGTGTTAGTAGTGAGCTCGTAGCAGCTAGTCTCAGGCGATCAATCTCCTCATTGATTGCCGAGTCTTTCTCGATATATGTGTCACTGCGAGGGATATATGCTTCAGGCTGATAGTAGTCGAAGTAGCTTACAAAATAATGAACTGCATTATCGGGAAAAAACTCCTTAAATTCACCATACAGCTGCGCTGCGAGAGTTTTATTATGACTCAAAACCAGCGTGGGTTTATTGCGCTTAGCGATGAGGTTTGCCATCGTAAACGTCTTGCCGGAACCAGTCACACCAAGTAGCGTTTGCTCACGCACACCAGACTCGAGCCCAGAGGCAAGCCTATTGATTGCAGCAGGCTGATCGCCTGATGGCTGATATTTGGAGCGTAGATTGAATGCCATATTCTTTCAATTATACGCTCCCTATTGGCAAGATCCATCTCAAAGTATTGTTCTGAGCCTGGTATTACCCCTTTACGCCCGATGGGGTTACAGGTGCTATGGGAGTTGGTTGCGTACCTTTACGATAGATAGAGTAAATATATATTTTCGCGCCAGTATCATTGGTTGCGCCATGCGCATCAAAGCCTATATATCTTCCTTTGCCCGTAGTATTGGCCGGTACGTCAATGCATTTAGTGAAGTTTCCGGTGGGGAGAGCGCCATGTGTTTTTGAACCTATGCCAGTTTGTTGACTACCCCCCCAAGACTCCTTGTAGTTTGCTGTAAAGTTCCAATTTTGTCCGCCACTACCAATAATCATACCGTCTATACAATACGTGTCGTTAGTAGTGAGACTAGAATCCACAGTTACATAGATATTTTCAGCAGGCCATAATGAAACATATTTAGACATCACAACGGCGCGCCCTTGCTTTGTCCCTAGCTCACCAGTGCCAATACTCATAGCGGTTGGTGTCCAAATATATCCGGCAGCACGACTCAGCCTCACATAGAGATAGCCCAGAGCTGCAATGAGTATTATTGCGATCGCTACAATAACTCTCCAATCGAATTTATACTGCTTGTTAAGTGGTCCTTTACCTGCAACTTTGCTCTTGGGGGTATTTGATTTAGAATTACTTGGCATAATATCTTTCTTTGCGTTATTTAACTTTTACCAGCGTTAGCAGGTGGAGGTGGAGCTGACTTACAGGCGTTCTTTGGCTGCGTTATCACAGCGGTAACTGGGGTCGATGGATCAACCGGACGGATATATACGAGATCGAGACCGCCCGTGAAGTTCAGGAGGGTAGCTGTTTCCCACCATAGATCGACGGCCCTTGGAAAGCCCTGTACCGCATAGCCACCCGATCCAACATCGGCCTTCTCTGCAACAATTGTGCGACCACGATAATTAATCTCGAGTTTTGTGCCATTTGGTAACTTCCCAAGAGCAGAAAAGTCACGCGTCCCTTCGGTACTCAGCTCAGCAAATGCGGTTCGACCCGGAAGCGGCCGACCATCATTACCCATTCCGTTATCATCACTGCCGCCACCCTGAATACCATTCTCTGGGCAGAATTGAGCCTGCGAGGCACGGTAGTGCCCGCCATATATGCTGGCTCCCATCAGCATACCTGTACTTGGTATCTTCCCAGCGTTAATGTAGGTTGTTGGGGTAGCTGCTCGGCTTAAGCGAACAAACAAATAGCCTAGGGCAACTGCAAAAACTGCGATTACGACTAAAACAAACGTTTTGTTCTTGACCTTCCGCGACCCCGCGATCGCACTCTTTGCAGTATTTGATTTTGCTTTTGTGTTTTTTGTGACTGCTTTTTTGGCAGGCATAATATTCTTTCGAAAGTTAGTATTGATTACTTACGCATTAGTATATAAGCGTTTTCTCAGCAAAGTCAAACCAGTTATGCTTAACATAGTAACGCCCACCCAAACAATCCAATCACCAAGCAACGTATAGGGGGTAATCC
>CAZTHB010000026.1:0-9598 GCA_964613485.1 uncultured Candidatus Saccharibacteria bacterium | reverse complement strand
TATGGTGCTGCTCAAGAATCTGACGCTCATCGGAGGAGGCTAGCTCGTCAGTGATAACTACAGGTAGTCGAATCGTCTGCAGGTCTTGTATATGGTAATCTTGGTGTTTTTTCGCACCATGCGTCTGATAGTAGATCGCCTTCTCAGTCTCGGAATCCTTCTCGCCATCCTCGCCTTTTTTGCCAAGTACCACGATATTTGCATCAGCCAGGCGCATCTCGTCCTCGAGGACACGGATGACTTTCGTCGTTAGCGGCTCGAGTGCAATCTCAGTTGCGAGGATGCGACCAATGCTCGACATCAAGTGCTGCGGATCGTAGCGATCGCGGTAGAAGATACGGTCCGTGATCTTCTCAAAGAAGCGGCGAATTCGAGGAAATGTAAGTGCCAAAATAACCGCGACTGCAACATTGAATAGCTGCTGAGAAAATTTACTCAAGAAAATATATTTGAATAAGAACTGGTCAGTAAGACTAAACACCGCAAAGCCGTACGTCGCCGCAATAAATCCAACAGATAATACAAATGTCACAACGCGCACCGCCGCGAGACGCACATCGAACAATCTGCCCCGAACGATTGCGTAAGCGACAGCTGCAGCAAAAACTACTATTGAGAACGTTCCAATAAGTATCGCTGGCCCCTGAAATCCACTCTGCGCAAGAATAGATCCAGAAAGCAAATTGGCCACATACGCCGTTCCTGAACCTATAAGAATAAAGTTGATTTGATTGCGAACGATCGCGTCAACTTTTTTTCTCTTTAAGACAAGTACTGCAAATGCCGATACAAAGTAGACTAGACTCACGAGTGTATGGGTCGTATACAAAAAATGAGTCACATCCAGTACCGCACCCCAGCTCTCGATTTTCACACTTTCTACCATCTGACTAGAGAATGAAAATAATGCAAGCAATAGAGGTGGTATCGAAAAAATTAACCATTTACTTCTTCGATTCTTGCCAACCTGGTCTTTACCAAAAGTTAATGCGAAAGCCAGAAAGATTAAAGGAATCAAGTTCGCAAAGAAAATAGCTGCGCGAATGAAGAATAATGCTGTCGTCGTACTTGTAGTATTGTCGGCTATCCCTAGGGATAGAATCCATAACATCATTGCACCCGAGGTAAAAGAAAAAATACGCTTTGCTTGATTATTTCCAGCATTCACATAAAGTAATACTGTAATAATTAGCAGAGCTGCTATAGTTGGAACATAACTAATAAACTTAAGCATGGTTATCTCTGAATATCATTCTAAACTAAAAAGCGATCCAATATGACCTTTCAGCCACAACATGACTTCAAACCTCTCCGAATTTCAGATCAGGATGTCATAAATGCATTTACCCGACGCTTTCGACCCTACTCTGATTTTAACTTCACTAGTCTTATAAGCTGGGATACAAACGACACTGTCGAGTATGCAATTTATCAAGACTGCTTAATAATTAAATTCCCAGATTATATTACGCAAGTTACATGTTACTCAATCCTTGGATTACCAACCAAATCAAAGAAGACCGTTGATGAGCTGGTGACTCTACTCAATAAAACAGATACGGAGTTTGAGTTTGCTTTCCTTCCTGAGATCTCAACTAAGCGCATGCATGCAAAGTATCGTATTGATGAAGATATAGATCAGCACGACTACATATATTCAGCGAAGAAACAAGCTGACTTAGAGGGCCATGAATTCGCCTGGCAAAGACGGCGCTTATCTCAGTTCAATAAAGTCACGGCTGAAGCAGAAGTTGAGATAAGAAAGATACAGCCCCACAGGATCGAGAGCGAATTGTTCGGTGTCTGGCCAAGTTGGGAAAAGGCCAGTGAGAATATACCAAATAGTAGGTATGAATACGAAAAAATTGCAATTAAAAGATACGCCCAGCTAGCTGAACAGCTGCGCGACCAACGTATTCTTGGCCTATATATCAACAATCAGCTTGAAGGGGTAACTATGTGTGAAGCGACGGGCAGAAACCTTGAGTATCTGATTTGTCACTTCATGAAAGTCAACTATAAATATCAGGGTATTTTCAACCGTATGTTTTATGAATTATCTAAGTTCGGCGCCAACCATAATTACAAGTACATAAACTTCGAGCAAGACTTAGGTATTGATGGGTTGCGCATCTTTAAGCGATACCTAAAACCGAGCTTTCACTTAAAAAAATTTCGGCTGAGTACTAAGACTCAACCGAAGGAACTTGAACGCGAATAGCGCCATACTTATAAACTCCAGCGACAGACCAGTCAAGAGACATCCGACTTTCTTTGGCTGCAAAGAAAGCATCTGCAAGTACTGGAATGATGTCTACCGTGAAGTCATTGCACTCACCAAGGAAGATAAGATCATTCCCAGACTCTACAACAACATCGACCAGTTCCCTAAAGAGCAAGGTAGTCTTATCCTGACCTCGATAACGTTCATCAGTCACCACCGTCGGCATATGAATGATGTTGCCAGTGAAATATTCAGCAGGATACTCCTTCTTGTAGTACTCTCCGTCGAGCCAGGGGCACTCTTCGATGGGGCTCAAAAATGCTAGGGAAACGATCTGTCCATCCGCACACACTACTGCAGTAATGGAGTGCTCTGAATCCAACATCTCTCGCAAGCTATCTCGATCAAAACTCTGGACCAGCGGATGCCCGCTGTTTAGTTTTTCAAAAGATGGTGCGTAAAAATCCCAAATCTGCTCAAACTCCTCATCAGAGATTGGCTTCGAAACGGTCCTTGCTTCACGAGTCATATCTGTATGCTCAGCGCGCTGAGATACAGCAACTGCTTCGGAGAAACTCTGCTGAGGCGCAGGCCGCATACCTTCGCGATCTTTTACTCTGGCAGGGCCAGCAAACTGCGTTAACGTCGCTTCCTCGCCCTTAATACCAAGTGTGACTGGCTCACAGCTAAGTCCAGCCTTCATGACTAGATCCTCGAGTTCGGCACGGCGGGCTGAGCCATCAGCACAGTCATAAAAGATCACTATTGACTTACCGGGGTATCTTGAGACTAACTCCTCTCGGAGACTAGATATCTCTACTCCCGGAGGCGCTGCGAAATATACCCTGACGTCCGCTTCAACTCCATTGTAGAACGATGGGTTATACCATCCAGAATACCCAATCGGTACTATGGCAGGAATTTCAGTTCGCTCTTCGCCCTCACCTATTGCACCCTTGATTGTAAATGGATCCTCTATCGACAAACGGACCTCTTCCTCGGTCAGCCCTTCAAGTTGAGGTCCCACCGAAATCTTGGCCCATGCCTCCCTATACCTCTCAGATACGCCAGTGGCAAAACCCTCAAGGTGCTCAGTATCCTTGCGATCTGTCATACAGATACTATACAGATTTGTGTCTAAAAAAAGTAGTGGGCTCGCCTCCGAAGAAGCGAGCCCAGTTTTAGATGAACCATCGAACGATTGCTCCGATGCCGTATCCACCATGCAGAAGTGCGAACTCTACAGCATACAGGGCTGTCAAACACACACCATAACGTCGCAACACTGGCAAGGGGGCCACGGCCTTCTTGGCGAGGATTGTCGTCGGGATTACACCACCGATGAGTGGCGTTACCAACAGCGCGCCAAGAAAAGAGGTCGCAGTTCGCTTAATTGAGTCCTCGCGAACAGCAATCTCGTGATTTGGGCGCTCGAGCATCAATCGCTTAAGGAAGAAGCGGGCGGGCTTGGACGGATCATCGCGTAGTGCTCCTAGCACTAGCCACGACCCGAAGCTGAAGCTCGCAAGGTATGCGATCAGCGTAGAGCCTGCTTGGCTCCACAACGAAAGCGCCCAAAAGAACGGACCGAAGAGCAGGTCGTCGAGGATGAAGAGCGTGATGATGGTTACGAGCCACCAGAATGCGCTCAGGAAGTATTTCTGCAACACCTGCTCCTTTCGAGGTACAGTATTGACATTATACTCTATTTATTATAGAATGTCAATATATCATTAATCTGCTACAATATCAATTATGCAAATCCATATCACCAAATCCTCAGCCGAAGACGACACTGAGCTTGCTGCATTCGACACTTGCCTCCAAAAGTGTGGCATCGCAGATCAAAACCTCATCTATCTTTCATCAATTATCCCCCCGGGAACAGAAATTGTACTAGACACCCCTCAATACGATGAAAGTCATTTCGGTAATCGTCTGTATGTCGTTATGGCTCAGCAAAGAGAAAGTCGTCCACATCATCATGCTTGGGCAGGAATTGGCTGGGTGAAGGATCGTGATACCGACAAAGGCCTCTTCGTCGAACATGAGGGCGAGTCTGAAGACCAGATCCAAAAAGACATTTACAAAACACTCACTAGTATGATGGAGCGACGCCCTGATGGAGACTGGACCGAAATTGAAATGGTTATCCAGGGTGCTGTATGCGGAGAGAAACCAGTCTGTGCAATGGTTGTCGCCGCGTATCAGTCTGTCGCTTGGGAGAAATAACAGATAAACTCCCCTTCAGTTACACCTGAAGAGGAGCATGGTTGTCACAAGAATGTGACGTTCTTGGAGGCCCAGCGCTGCGCGATGCGCGCCCGCTGACGTCCCTCGGCGAAACGCTTGGCGTACTGCTCGGGGATCGGTCCGTCCCAGAATGCGTTCCACTGCGCGGCGTTCGGATTGACCCAGAGCAGACGGTGTGCGTGAGTGCGCCGACCGTCCACAATGAGCTTGTCGAACTCGACACCATAGGCCGTGTAGCCGACCCGCAGGAGCGCCTTCATCGACGCCTCATTGCCATAGAAAACGAACGAATCGACAGCTTCTAAGCCAAGAACCTGAGTCGAATACCACATTCGCGCATGATGCACTGCAGTGATGATGCCCTTTCCCCAGACTTCCTCGCGGAAAATGCAACAACCCGAGGATGCTCGCCTATTGCTGATGCCCTCCAGACCAGTATTACCGATCAAGACATCATCAACGTAGATCCCCCAGCCACACTTCTCGGTGTTGCTATTGTTATCACGAATCCATTCCTGCTCCGCTTCGACGCTGAGCGCGGCACGCATCGAAAGCGTACGCATGATCGGCCAGCGAGAGAAGCCTTCGGCGAAAATCGCCGCTTCATCGACAGAAACAGGCTTCATCGTAACTTCGATACCACTTCGCGTCGGAACGCGCATCGGCAAACCAAACATATCGTCTTCTCCTAGTACGTAGGTGCACTCCAGACCGGGATTGATCTGGAGCCAATAGTCTCCGAGTATGAATTGAATGTTATTTCTTAAACAAAAGGCCTCCATCTCGGAGGCCAGTGGCTCAAAACCAGGTTATGTGGTGAGAATTAAGCAGCTGCCTCCAGTACACGTACGACAATATCGCCGGCGTTCATGGTTCGAACGTCGAGGTATTGCTTTGTCGGATGTGAAGACAATTTATTCATAATAGGGCTATAATACGCTATTTACTGTATTTGTCAAATTATTTTGACAAATCGATGAGAATTAGCGCTTCTTTAAACTTACTGCTTTAAGCTGATCGTCAGTGAGGTCAGACGGCGACCCCATCAAGAGATCCTTGCTCTCGCCTGTCTTCGGGAAGGCAATCACTTCGCGAATGTTTGGTTCCCCGGCCAGAATCGCAACCAGCCGATCATAGCCGACCGCTACACCGCCGTGTGGCGGCGGCGAAAACGTCAAAGCCTCGAGTAAATGGCCAAATCGATCCTGAATGTCTTGCCCATCAACACCGAGTGCCTGTAAGACTCGCTGCTGCAACTCTGCACTTGAAATACGTATGCTGCCTCCACCCACTTCATAGCCATTTAAGACCAGATCGTAGGCACGGGTCTTCATCTTAAGTAGTTCGTCATCAGGAGCATCGAGCTCACTGATATTCTCTATGTCAGGAGCGGTAAACGGATGGTGCATCGCATTGAGCTTGCCTGTCTCTTCATCGCGCTCAAACATCGGAAAATCAACCACCCAGAGGAAGGCCAGCTCGTCAGAATCATCTTTGTCCTTACGAATGTCCGGCTTATCCGACTGGTATTTTTCCATCACCTCGTCATAGGTCATAATCGGGAAATCACCTTCGGGGAGTTTCTTCTCTGGTGCAACTTGTGAAATCACTTCGCGCATCGCGGTTTCGAGCTGTTTCATCACATCATCGCGATCGACAAAGGACATCTCAATGTCAATCTGAGTAAATTCTGGCTGGCGATCCTTACGGCCATCCTCGTCACGGAAACAGCGGGCGAATTGATAGTACTTCTCTACGCCCGACATCATCAGGAGCTGCTTAAACTGTTGCGGGGACTGCGGCAAAACATATCCTTCACCAGGGTATAAACGCGAAGGTACGAGAAATTCTCGTGCCCCTTCGGGCGTACCCTTCGTGAGCATCGGGGTCTCAATCTCTAAGAAACCTTGATCATTAAAGTGCTGTCGGAATCCTTGCGCAAGCGCGTGTCGAAGACGGAGATTAGCTTGCATACGATCAGTACGCAAGTCCAAGTAACGATATTTGAGACGAACAGCCTCGTCGATATCGGCAGTTGATTGGTTGAGGACAAAAGGCGTCTGAGCGCTCGAGCTAATCACTTTTGCACTTGTCATCTGCAGCTCGATCTCGCCGAGCGGTTGATCGGCATTTACATAGCGCTCACCGCGCCTCACTACCTTGCCGGTCACGCGCACGAGATCCTCTATGCCAGTTCCTTCTGAGAGAAGTGCCGGATCCCCTGCAACTTGGAGCAGCCCACTGGCATCCCGCAGGTCTAAAAATGCGACATTTGGATGCACACGCATACGATAAATCCAGCCTTCGACTGAGACTGTTTCGTCGATATTGTTTTTGAGGGTGATGAGTTGAGTTTTCATGCTTTTCCTAATCTTACCAGTAGTAGATGCTAGCCGCCAGCCAGCTTACTTGGCACTATCTTCACTCGGATCCTTCAAGAGCCCATGTGTGCGTGCATATCCCAACGACTCTTTCTCGCCAAGCACTTTACCTTCTTGCACTACAACGTAACGCTTGATCTGCACTTCGTTAAGAAAATCTCGATCATGACTAACGACGATGAGTGTGCCGGGATAGGTAGCGAGCGCCTTACCCAGTGCCTCAGAAGCATGTACATCAAGGTGATTGGTTGGCTCATCCAAGATTAATAAGTTCGTCGCGCGTAGGGCATGCACTGCTAAAAAGGCTTTACCGCGCTGACCAGGACTGACAGAGTTTGCCGCAACAAGCTGACCCTCACGAGCAATGCCAAATCGGGCGAGCTCAGTCGCCGCCTTTGTCTCATCGACACCCGCCATACGAGCCACATTATCGACGAGCGAATCATCTGGTTTCTCAAACTCAGGCTGCTGAGCGATATAACCGATCTTGGTGGCTTCGGCAACAACTCGCTCTCCTTTGACCGGATCCATCAATCCTGCGAGAAGCTTCACTAATGTCGACTTACCTTCACCATTCGGCCCGACAATCGCAATCCGATCATCGCCGCGGACAACCAAATCATACGGACCAAGTTGCTTCTCGCCATAATCGACAATTGCTCCATTCAGCGAAGCCATATCCCCACCTGGGCGATTTTGAGTCGTTGGAAAAAGTACCGTCAGATCGACGACGTCATCAGGACGATCGACTTCCTCGAGACGATCCAGGCGAGTCTCGAGTGCCTTTGCCGCACGAGCTAAAGTCTTACCCGCATTTTGACTCTTGCGATCCGTCGCCATCTTGTCATTGTCACGCTTACCAGCGTCGTTGCGATCACTGGTCACACTTGCAGCAGCACGTCGCTCGAGAGCTGACTCGAGCTTCTCTCGCTCAAGCTCAGCTACTCGGTGAGCACGAGCTTGTGCATCACGTTCGCGAGCAGTCTGCTCTCGCCAAGCTGCAAAGCCTCCACCAAAATAGTCCATGCCACCAGCGGCATCCTTCAGTACAACAATCTTATTCATGATCTCACGCAAGAAGCTTCGGTCGTGGGAGATAATGAGAAAGCCGGCCTTAGATTCCATAATAAATTTCTGAAGTGCTTCGATGCCCGCGATATCGAGATTGTTTGTCGGTTCATCAAGTAAAAATACATCGTACTGCGCAGCCAGTATGCTGGCCAGCGCGAGTTTCGTCTGCTGCCCACCCGACAAATCACCGACTGTTCGGTCAAGTATGTTCTCTGGCAACCCGACTTCACGCAGAGCTCGTGGCAAACGCTCATCAAGCGAATATGCACCAAGACCTTCGAGTCGCTCAAGTGCTTGATTGTAAGCAGTGTCATCCTCTGCGAGATTCTGACTCGCTTCATCCAGCGCTCGATACGCTCCAGCCACACCCGTCAGCTCCTCAACACATTGCTGCACGGTAAGCTCGCGCCATTGTATGAGCTCTTGCGGCATAAAGCCGACAATATCACTCGTGCGATCAATCTCCCCGTCACTCGGCTGCAGTTCTCCAGCTACGAGCTTGAGTAATGTCGACTTACCAGCACCATTAGGACCAATCAGGCCAATGCGGTCGCCAGGCCCGATATTAAAAGTGATCGAGTCGAGAATCGGCGTGTGCCCGTATTCAAAACGGACTTGGTTAAGCTTAATCATGGCCTTCTATTGTACTATATCTGGCGCCAATCTGATAGAAACGTACACCGAGAACGCTAGATCTCGAACTCGCGTACCAACTGCTCTACCGCGGGATCAAGCTTGCCGTGACTGGCAACGCCCAATCGACGCTGTAACGTTTTGTCTCGAAAGAATCGCTGCACCGCCTCCATGACAGATTCGCGTGTGACTGCTTGCAATTCTTTGATGACATCATCCGGCGAATACAATGGCAAATCATGCAGATACACATCTTCGTACCAGTTTGTATAATTCAGCGCTGTCTGGAAGCGCAGAGCCATCTTGCCTACCTGATAGCCAACGGCGCGATCGAGCTCTTCGTCAGTAAACCCACCAGACGCTACTGCTCGCATTTCGGTGAAAGCAAGCTCTAAAAGCGGCATGAGGTTTTGTGGCTTCACCTTGTCATAGATGTCGAGAAAGCTAAATTCATGATTGGCACCAACCTCCATACCGACAGTGTATGTCAGCCCGGCTGCACGTGACTTCTCATACAATCGCGCATATTGCCCAGCTGCGAGGATAGTCTGAAAGATACGCAGTGGAGTGAAGTGCTGCTTGTCATATACCGCATCAAAACCCGGCTTCATAAAACTTAAATCAAAGCGAACGGTACTTTTCTCGGGATGGGCGGTCAGAATGCCGAGCTGCTTTGGTGGCTGTGGGATGATCGCATCACCTGCGTGACGCTTGCCGGGAGCGAGCATGGCAAGCTTCTCCTCGATCTGATGCTTGATAACCTCGACTCTCGACTTCGGCAAATCTCCCGTAATAATGTGAGTCAGATTAGCAGGCCGGTAATATTCGGCGTGATACGCCAAGATATCATCCCGCGAAATAGTATGAATAGACTTGATCCGCTGCTTCCAGCTCGGCACTAAGCCGTTCTTGGTCGACTGGTACATGGCGTAGCCGAGTCGATCCTCGAGATTGGCATCTCGCTGCGTAAGCTCGTTCTCCACCACCTGCTTCTGTTGCTTGATCGCTTCTTCGGTAAATGTTGGCTCGAGTAGCC
>CAZTHB010000025.1:0-10683 GCA_964613485.1 uncultured Candidatus Saccharibacteria bacterium | reverse complement strand
CGCACATACAGAATCACACCACGATACCCGTCGTAGAGTGAGTCAAAGACCAGCGCCTGAGTTGGTCCCTCAGAACCCACAGGAGCCGGGACCTCAGCGACCAATCGATCAAGAAGCTCATCAATCCCTTCCCCGGTCTTGGCCGAAATCTTACTCACGGTAGCAGGCTCAACTCCGAGCAGCTGACCGATTTCGGCAGCCACACGATCTGGCTCCGCGGCAGGCAAGTCTATCTTATTTACCACCGGGATAATGTGCAGACCAGCTTCTATTGCCATATATACATTTGCGAGCGTCTGAGCTTGAATACCTTGCGTCGCATCGACGACCAAGATCGCCCCCTCAACAGCCTCGAGCGAACGGCTCACTTCGTAGCTAAAGTCTACGTGCCCTGGAGTATCGATGAGGTTCAGCTCATGTTCTCGCCACCGCATGCGAGCTGGCTGCAGCTTGATCGTGATACCTTTCTCCTGCTCAAGCTCCATCGTATCAAGCACCTGTGCCTTCATGTCACGACCAGCTACAGTGCCAGTAACTTCAAGGAGTCGATCTGCAAGTGTCGACTTGCCGTGATCGATATGCGCAATAATACAAAAATTCCGAATTCGTTCCATGGTTCCCCTTATAGTCTCATTATGCGCCAATATTCCGACGGAGGCGGCTTAAGTACTTCCGTTGAGTATACCGCACAACTGTTCGCATTTCATCTAAACGCATCAGCCAACAAGCCAAAAGGTAAATGCCCAGACCTACCATGGATACAATCATAAATTTTGGCGCTAAGACTCGCCATCCGCGCTCATCGCGATAGAGCGGGAAAAAGTACGTAATCATAATATACATCGCGCCTGCCATGAGCGTTGATCCCATCACCATACGCATGCCGCCCTGGATAATATTGCGCAGACCAAATGTACCGATTTTACGCCGTAGCAATAAGAGCAGAATGATAAGTTCAAGTGTCGTGACCGTCGATAATGACATCGCCAACCCCAAGACACCGTACTCTGCCGAGAAAACATAGCACAGCAGAATATTAAGCCCGAATGTGGCTAGGCTCGTATATAGTGGTGTCTTCGTGTCTTCAAGCGCATAAAAAATACGAGCTACAATGAAAAACACACTTTGTGAGACTATAACCGCAGCCAGCCAGCCAAGCACATCGGCAGTCGTTTGGTCACCAAATCCAAGTAGCAAACGTACAATGTACCCACGCATAATGATTGCAATTGCTGCAGATGGCAGCACAAAAAACAGCACAAAACGGATAGTTTGCACGATCTGTGATGGGAGGCGTGACTTGTCCTTTGATTTAGCAGCACGGATGAGTGAAGGGAAAACCGCAGTTGAGATCGCACCTCCGAACAAGCCGAGTGGGACGTTCTTCAGATTGTTCGCATAGTAGTAACTCGTCAGTGAGCCCGCTGCGAGCTGTGAGCCGATAGCTGTCACAACGATCGTATTAATCTGCTCAAGCCCCAGATCAAGCGAGCGCGGCACCATCAGTTTGAATATTCGCATCACAGCCGGATGCCATAGCTTGATCGAGAGCTGATACCGAAATCCAAGCCCTATAACTCCGACAAATTGCATAATTGCCTGCAATGCCGTCCCCGCTACGACACCGTATGCCACACCATAGATCGGCACCTGAAAGAACTGCTCAAAAAATACTATCCCAATGATAATGCCGACATTATAAAACACACTAGCAAGAGCGAAGAGGATGAAGCGCTGAAATGATTGCTGAATAGCTCCGAGGACTGATGAAATACCAAACAATAATGGCGTCACAAGCATGATACGAGTCAAATTGACAGTCAGGTGGAAACGCTCAGGATCGAAGCCAGGAGCAATAATGCGAACGAGCGGCTCTGTCCATACAAACGTAGCTAGACCGAGGATGATAGTGAGAATGATGATGAGATTCATGACGATGCTAGCTACTTCCCAGGCTTCGTCGATTTTTTTGCGCTCGATGTAGCCCACAAAGATTGGGATGAACGACACCGCAAAAGCTCCAGATACTAAGAGTGTAAAGAGCAGGTCGGGGATACGAAATGCCGCTGAATACGCATCCGTCTGTGCCGACAAACCGAAATTCGAAGCCAACAAACGATCACGCACCAAGCCAAGCAAGCGGCTCGTGAGATATGAAAGAGAGATCAACAAAGCTGCGACAGAGATTGAGCGCTGCTTGTTAATGCGGTTGATGATGGCTTTGACTGAATTTCTCATAGGATGTTGGGTTTTTTAAAACGTAAGTTTTTTTATTTCTCATACGAAGATTGGTCGCCCATATATGTCACATCGTGACCGGCGACCAACCTCGCATGAAAATCATGCACTTTCGTTTACTATTGTACCTCGACCTCGCCGCAACGACTAGCCTCAAAGACACGATTCTACCGTGCTTACGCGTTCCCCTCTAGTGCCGTTACGCCTTTAGGATCTTTTTTCTTCTTTTTGTCGATATCTTCGAATAACTTAGCAAATTCGGGTCCTTCGATAGTCTCCACTTTCATCAAGGTCTCTGCTATCAGATCAAGCTTCTTGCGATGCTTAATGATGGTTGATTCAGCTCTCGCAGACGTCTCTACAATAATCTTCTTAACCTCATCATCGATGACATTCTGGGTCTGCTCAGAATAGTTACGCCCCTCAGAGAATGACTTTCCAAGAAAAACTGAACCTTCTGGGTGGCCAAATACTTGATTCGATAGAGCCTCACCCATGCCGTATTCGGTAATCATGCGACGAGCTAAGCCATTAGCGTGCTTCAGATCGGATTCCGCGCCAGTTGTAATGTCACCAAAGACGATCCTTTCTGCAGTACGACCACCAAGGCTCATGGTAATGTCATCCAGAAAATCGGCCACTGAGTGCAGATGCTTATCTTCGATCGGAAGACTCCAAGTCACACCACCCGCCATACCGCGAGATACGATCGATACCTTGTGAACTGGGTTACAGTTTGGCAATAAATGCGAAAGTAACGCATGACCAGCTTCGTGGTAAGCAGTAATTTTCTTCTCTTTTTCGTTCAGTACATGGCTCTTCCGTTCCGGGCCTAATGCCACTTTTTCTACAGCCTCATGGAAGTCTGATTGCAATATCTTCTTGCGGTCCTTGCGAGCTGCAAAGATCGCGGCTTCATTTGAGATGTTTGCAAGATCGGCACCCGATACACCTGGCGTCTTGCGTGCAATCTCCATCAGATCTACTGAGCTGTCGAGTGGCTTCTTCTTGGTATGCACTTCAAGAATTTCAGCACGCTGATTCATGTCAGGTACATCAATTGTGACGCGGCGATCGAAGCGACCCGGACGCAAGAGAGCTGGATCGAGTACATCCGGTCGGTTTGTAGCCGCCATAACGATCACGTTAGTTCCCTGCTCAAAACCATCCATCTCTACCAATATCTGGTTTAGTGTCTGCTCGCGCTCGTCGTGCCCACCACCAAGCCCGGTACCGCGCTGTCGGCCGACTGCATCGATCTCATCGATAAAGATAATACATGGAGCATTTTTCTTGGCTTTAGCGAACAGGTCTCGCACACGGCTCGCTCCGACACCCACAAACATCTCGACGAACTCTGATCCTGAGATCGAGAAGAATGGCACTCCTGCCTCACCAGCAACTGCGCGCGCCAAGAGGGTCTTACCTGTCCCCGGAGAACCGAAAAGTAATACGCCCTTCGGAATCTTAGCCCCAAGGGCTTCAAACTTTTGCGGCCACTTCAAAAACTCAACGATTTCTGACAATTCTTGCTTAGCCTCATTTGCCCCCGCCACATCGGCGAAAGTAACTTTTTCTTTCTCTATGCCTGCTACGCGCGCCTTCGAACGACCAAAGCTCATGGCTGCATTATTTTGTCCTTGAGCCTGGCGCATCACAAACCAGAAGAATCCTATGATCATTACGACGGGCAAGAATGTGAATACTGCATCGAGCCAACGACCCGAGCCATCATCAGGGTTTTTTGGCTCAACTGTGACCTTACTGTAGTCTACGCCGTAGTCCTTAAGTGACGCGGAGCTCTCCTTGAATGCTTCCTGCTTACCACCACCTTTTAGGCTGACAGTGAGCTTGTCTCCATTAAGCTCGATCTTATCGACCTTGCCTTCATTTACTTCTTCAATAACCTTGGAGATAGAAACTGACTGTGGTTTTGTCTGCGATCCATCACTCACTAATCCGAGCGCTATAAGCACCACGAGAGCGATTAGAATATACCAAGTATTACGTGGAATACGTTTAAAAAATTGCATCTACACCCCTTTCACGGCTACGGCCACGCTATGATCATCTGGCAAGGCAGCAAAACGACGGTCACGCACTAATCCTGGGATGAGCGCTATGTCGTTGCTCCCCGACACCACCAGCGGCCAGACCATACGATCGCGGCGCGGCACCTTATTATCAACAAAAACATCTTGTACTTTTTTTGTGCCTGACATACCAAGTGGTTGCACTCGGTCACCCGCTTGCCAGCGACGCACATAATACTCGCCAGCTGCTAAGTGATATGCCTCATCATCTGCTTGATGACTCGGCATCAAGTGTAGTGTAAAACGACCCATAGTGACAGGCTTCTGCGCAACCAGTGGAAGATTTCCGTCAGCAAGTTCAATATCGAGTGGCGCAGTGCTGACAACGAAGTTCACTCTATCATATTCTCGAGTCATGATCAATCCAGGAAGGGCTTCCGTGAAGCTACCAGTCGGGGCAGTACGAATCCATGATTCGCTCGCCTGGAGGTTTCGACGCGTCAAACCCTTTCCGGCTCTCATACTTCGCGCGGCATAAGCAAGTAGCTCCATTAATACAGATGTGGGCAGCCGCCTGAGGGCAGCGAGCTGAAACATATATCCACCAGCCACTGGATCAGCAACTTGCTCGAGCAAACGCTCCAGCATAGTATCAACACGCTGATTGATGTTCTGCAAATGGTCCAGCCAGTCAGTGAGATTTTGATGATAATGTGAGTCCCATATCGGCGCCTTTCCAAGGAGCTCATGCCGAATGACATTGCGTGTGAAATCCGTATCAGCATTCGAGGGATCTTCATCCCAGTCGAGATCCTGTTGATGGGCGTAGAGCAATATATCGCCTCTCCGAAACTTTATTAAAGGCCTAATGAGATCGCCCTGGCCCTGGCGCAAACTCGTTAGCCCATGTCGACCACTCCCACGGATTGCATGCCACATCGCGGTCTCCAGGCGATCGTTAGCGTGATGCGCGGTAATAATGGCCGACGCATCATATGCTTTACGCATCTCTCTCAGCCAATCATATCGCCGATCGCGCATATCGGATTCATTCATGCGCAAAGGACGTAAGCGATTTGTTACGAAACGATGACCGTACCGATCAGTAGCAGCACCGACTCGCATGGCAATCTCTTCAGACCCAGGTCGCTGCGCATGATCAAGATGAGCCACTATCAATGTCCACCCCCAACTACCCGCTAGCCGAGATAAGAGGTCGAGCAGTACCATCGAATCGACTCCACCAGAAACAGCTACGACATACGTACTGTTTGGAGACAGGATGTTTTGCTCTTCTAGGATATGGGCAAAGCGCTCAAGCATAGTAGCCTCTATTGTACGGTGTAGCTATTGTCTTGTGCAAAGATTATGTCGCTGCGATTGGGGTGGTAGAATCACGATGATCAATTACGATCGACAAGCGATAGCGCATGATCGGCAACGTTACTACCTTAAGATGGTGCCAGAATGTGTAGTGAATATGGGGATTTTCTGCCACTAACGGATGCTTGTGCCTACGATAATCGTAATAAGCGTAGATCAGCGTCACGAGCACCGTCAGCGCAATCGGCAAGAGTGCATACATCACCCCAACAGTAGGGAGAGTAGATTGCGGGGTATTAGTCGCCAAGCCCACAGGGTCATGAATGAGCCCATTCAGCTCACGGTCATCGTCGAATTCACTACCGTCAGTAATGCTATAGGTTAACTTCAATGCATTCCGACCAGCCACCTGGACCTGCTGCAGTGTAGACCCCGGCAAGTCAACGTACGAAGAATTATTCGCGAGCAGCTTGCGAGGATGGAGAGAATCAACTCCTTGATCTGTAAAGTAATATATTGTTACGTTTGCAGTATCGCCCTTTGAGCAGCGCAGAGTGAAGTCCGTCATCCCAAAAGGATAGCTATGATCTGCGTCCTTAGTCGTAATGGCGTTTGGCCCCAATGACGAGACAGAGCTATTCTCGCTACATCCAGTTGTCATCACGGTCTGCCAAGTCATATCATCGGAGGTTTTGAAAGCCGTTATGGTTGGCTGCAATCGGTCAGCGGTCGAGTCTGCGTTGGTATCGCCATTATTTGGAGCGTCATCCTCGATAGTATCCGAGATACCGTCCGCATCGGTATCCAGCGCACTACCGATTGATATATTGCGAGCAAATTCAGATGTAGCCCCATAGCCATCATTATTGCCGCCCCGGTCAGCAGCAACATCTTTTGGAGTAACTGTGGCTGAGAGACTCTTATAAGCCATGTCCTCACTAACCGTCAGTGTCGCTGTCTTATTTGTACCATTCGTCGCATTATCAACGGCACCAAGATATGTTTCTCCAGGACCCGCCCCAAAGATCGAGGCTTCCGAGTTAGCATAAAACTCGATACGATATTCACCACCTGAAGCTCCCGCAGCATCAAGATCATACGTAATAGTAAGCTGATTGCCGCTTTGCGAAGCTGTTTTTAGTACGGGAGTATTAGTTAATGTATTCGCACCAGTATCGCCATCTCCCTCGTCATTAGGATTCGGTCCGCGCTGCTCAACAACATCCGGGAGATAGTCAGACGGGTCAGAAGTGTCAATCGACTTCGACATGTCTATACCTAGATTTGCAGTACCAAAGCCAGCGAAATTAAAAGTACTAACCTGAAATATCTTATTCCCCAGTATTGATGCTCGGGGTATAGGAAGTGAAATATTAAGCTGTTGGAGCACATACTCGAGCACCATCACTCCTGCGCCTTTTGTTCCACCGATAGTATTTCCTTCCCCGGCATTAACACCTCCAATGAGGTTCCAATCCCCAGTCACGGTCGAGATACCGACACCGTTCGTGATCGAGTCTGCCACTTCTCCAGCATAATTTGTTCCAATGAGGTTTCCCTGTATGAGATTACCATTGCCATTAATCGAGAAGTTCACCATATTACCAGCTACGACATTTACTTTACCCGCTTCGGCACCTCCTACTTGGTTGCCAGACTGCAATATCTGCAGCCCAACAGTAAATGGTCCATTCAACTGATTCGCGTCTGCCTGTTCTGGACTCAAATCCGTCACGCCATCTTTAGCTAAGCCAATAATGTTGCCATATGCAAAGCCATCATTGCAGGCAAGAGTTAGTGCGGCTGAATTATTAATACTTGATATTGCAAAAAATACATTTCTATCGGCTGGGTTTACACCGCCCACTTCTACGCCCGTAGTTGAGGGATCATAACACAACACACCGCGCTGATTATCTCCTGGTCCAACCGTCAATCCATCAGCCCTCACACCGACGTAGTTGCCAGCTATGACAACATCATCGGCCTCGACAAAAATATTAGCGTTTTGCGAATCATTCCCCGTATTCGAAAACCCATAAATAGATAAGCCACGAATGCTCGAATTATTACCCAATATACGAAAGTTCCTTGAGCCTGGAGTACCCTGACCATCAATCTCGATCATAATAGTGCCGTTCATTGGCGCAGGTGCTGCAGCCGTATTCGCTTGCGCTCCAGGTTGGGTATAGCCATCAATATTTACCGTATCGGTCAATTCAGGGTAGATTGAGCCAGGCGCTATCGTCTTCACTCCCCCACCAGGGATATTAAATTCTATTGTATCGGTGCCTGTATTCGCATTTGACTCTTCGATCGCCGCACGCAAAGTACATTCATCCGATGTGGCAGTCTCGCATATGCCGTCGCCAGCATTAGTATCTTGGCCGTCATTTGTAGAATTCACCGTAAGCGTTGTACCAACTGCACGAGCTTTCTTAAGAGGAATGTGCGAGATACTAAACAAGGCTACATTCAGTATGCACAGCGCTAGTAGTGCTCGCCTCGTCAACTTACTCATGCTTACTAGTATATACCAAAACGCACCCTATTTTTGGGTGCGTTTTATATCGGATAGATCACTTCTTACTGACCGACTGACTCGTTCAAGGCAGCCTGCGTAGTTGTAACGTAGATGCCACTATTCTTCACGAGCTGAAGCTGTCGTTTAAGCGTAGCCGAGCTTACACTATATGTGCTTGTATCACCCGCAACCTCATGCCACACGAGAATAAGCCAACCGCTATTTGCCTTCGCCGCATTGAGAGCAGCGACAATCTCAGCGTCGGTTGTGGTATTGAGGATAATAAAGCTTTGTAAGTTCCAGCGATTAAACGAGGCTTTGTAATTTACATAACTATCACAGTTACGCACGCTCTTATACAGCGTCTGAGCCACGGTCACGACCTGTGCGCTGGACTCACAATAAGGTGAGACGTATAAGTTAGTTGGCTCACCCAGCAAACTGTCGAGATACGACTTACTTTGCGTGAGCTGGGCGACAATTTGATCATACGATAAAGCTGGGATATGACTGTGGTCGATACTATGACTCCCGATATCACCACGAGCATTCCAATCCTTGATCTGATTTGGGGTCATATAAAGACTGCCGTAGTTTGCATTATTGATTGCCGTATCTGTGATGATGTACTGTGTCGGCTTCCATCCAAAGCTCTCGACAGCAGGCAGACCGTATTGGTAAGCGCTCGTCCAGCCATCATCAAACTCTATCGAGACCAGTGGTCGAGAGAATGGCGTGGTGCCCGGGGTTGGAGGAGGCGTAGTGGGGGTTGGTGGTGTCGTTGGCGATGGCGTTGGAGCTAGAATATTCTCCGTAAAACTATACGTATCAGTCTCAAGCCAGCCATTCTTATTTATCACATGGAAAAGTCGCACCGACTTCACATTCACAGGTGCAGTATAAGTACCGGTAAATTTCGTCCAGCTCGTCTTAGCGGGCGCCGTGCCGAGCCATACATATTGGATCGTACCATTCGTCATCGTAACTTCGACATCGACTTCAGTTGCCACATTTGAGCGATAATAATCCGTGAATGTGTATTTCTTACCAGCTACTACATTGATAACCGGTGTAACCCACTTCGCGTCTCCACTGGTGTAATTGGTTACATCCACTCGTGCAAATCTCGAGCCAGATTGTGCGCCAGCCGTCGGAGTAGTGAACTTTGCCGTTAGACTCCCCCAATAGCTTGCAAGCCAGGCGTTAATCACCCCTGCTGCACCTTCATCGACTGACGGATTAGGGATAAGATTTTTAGCTGGTGCCGGTGAAGTGGGTGTTGGCGATGGTGTTGTAGGAGAAGGAGATGGAGTAGCAGTTGGAGTGACGGTCGCGGTTGGTGTAATTGATGTTGTGGGGATTACCGTTGGCGAGATTGTGCTCGGTGTCGCACTAGAAGTTAACGAGTAATTGTCAGTATGCAACGAACCAGGACTATAGAGTATGTGCGTAATCGATACTTTCTGCGCATTGGCAGGCGGAACGAAAGTAAGACTATTCTGCTTCCAAGACGAGCTAGCCGGTATAGTCGCCAGCCACAGCCATTGAGTTGAGCCATCCGCCATGATTACCTCGGCGTCTATCTCTGTAGTAACATCAGACTTGTACCAGTTCGAAAATGTATAGCTTGTACCCGGAGTAATTGAAACCGGATCAAAGCGCCACTTCGTATCGCCATTCGTATAGCTCGAGATAGTAACTAGCGAATGATTAAGTCCGCTCTGTGAATCAGTGCCCTGGATAGCGGCAGTTGCAGCGTTTGTACCCCAATTACCAAGACTCCACTGCGCAGCAGACGCACCAGAAGCAGTCTCAAATGATGAGTTCTGTATAAGATTTGTTGCCGCAGAGCCATGAATTGGCGCAAGCAATGCAGCAGCAACGAAAGCGGCGGCCACAGCCATTATTTTTTTCACTACACCCCCCTTTGTATACCTGGTATGCATTCTACAGGGTCTCCGATTAGTAATCCTAGATGACAAAACACGAACATTAGCTTGAATGGACGGGCGGTGTTTGCTTATGGTTGGTCTAAAACGCCACATCTGAAGTTAATAGGTAATAATACATTCATTATAAAGATTTGTCAATATTTAGTCGGGTAAAAATGCGTATCCCCGCACCCTCTTCATTGAGGGTGCGGGGACGTAGTGCGGGCACATGCCCGCGCGATCAGCCCAAGGGCATCAATCCAACCCCAGCGAGAAGTCGCTGGAGCGCTGGGGTCTTGCGACCCGGGAAGAAGCGCCCGCCGTGGATCGCTCCAACCGCGTTCGATCCGGTCAGCACGACCTCCACTCCACCGCAATCGCTGCGGTACTCGGCCAGGGTGCGACTGACCCGTGGGATGGCTGCGGAGCCGGATACGGCGTTCTCACCACCGATCCCCCATGCACAGCTGTCGCAGTGATCGGGGCAGGTGTCGGAACGGAACGGAGACCGGGGTGCAGTCCGGTCTTGGGTTTGCTGAGGTGCAGTCATGGCAAATTCCTTTCGGTTGGGGAAGCCACGAAACCTCACCATACCGTATTTTGTATGCATGGTCAATAATCGTTATATATTTTG
>CAZTHB010000024.1:0-11235 GCA_964613485.1 uncultured Candidatus Saccharibacteria bacterium | reverse complement strand
TGTTCAGATTCAAAGTCGCAACTATTGTTGAGCCAAGTGAAGCAAGGGTAGCCATCGTTAGTGCCTGCGTCAATAAACCAAATATCATCTGTTCCCTCATCGTCATTTGGATCATCAACAAAATCCCATGCCTGTGCAAGGCCTACCGTCGTCTCATCCGTAAATGTTGCAATGTCCTGCATCTCAGCCGTGGTTTTTGGCGTACCGTTCCCGCCAAGCGACATCTGTGTCGCATCTTCATCCCAAAATGAAGAGTTAAAAACTGTGCCACCTTCTCCAGCCCCAAGCAGCCCACCCACATTCCCATCACCGCTCGAGATGAGACCAGTTGCATACGCATTCGTGGTAGTCGTTCCAGCTGTGGAATATCCTAATAACCCGCCTACGATTCCACTGCCTGTTACTGATCCGAGAGCAAATACATCAGTAAAGATATTACCGTCTCCACTTGTGCCGCCTACCAAACCACCGACGCTCGTACCATTTGCAACAACATCTCCACGCGCAAATGACTCATCGACTTGAGTTTCTGCCCCGTCAAATCCGTTTGAATAACCGATGAGTCCTCCAACATAACCACCCCCAGTCGAGGTTACGTCACCAAGGGCATACGTTTTATCAAGTGTCGAGACAAAAGCTTGCCCAATAAAGCCACCCAAAAGTGATTCGCCAGTTACATCACCAGATGCAAAGGATTCCAGGTAGGTACTGCCCGGGCCTTCACAGCCGTCGTCACCGACGTAGCCGCCGACCGCGGAGCCTGACGCAATCACATCACCCGTTGCATTGCTTCTGTAGTGCGAACTTGAACAGTACGATCCACCAACGAACCCTCCGACAGCGCTAGCTCCTTGCACCAAACCAGAAGCAGATGAGTTGACGACTTCGGAAGTTTCGGTCATTAACCCTACGGCACCACCGACATTATCAACTCCGTTCACTGCACCCGTGGAACTCGATGATGCTATCGAAGACGCTTGCAATCTACCGACGAGACCTCCAATATAATTGACACCTGTCACACTCCCGCTCGAAGAGGAATTCATTATCGACGTACCGCCATTAATGTACCCCACGAGCCCACCTACAGAATTTTCGCCAGATATTGTGGCCTCATTGTGAATATTCTCAAAACTCGCATCAGTAACTCCTCCGGCAATGCCGCCTACTTCATTACTGCCGCCAATTGAGCCGGCAACCGTTAGATTATTGACCGTTCCACCATCGGTTACCTGAGAGAACAAGCCGATACCATTGTCCGAAAGATCAAGGTCGATAGTAACAGTATGGTCGTTACCGTCGAAGCTCCCCGTAAAAGGATTTTGATTATCACCAATCATCGCATCATTCCCTTCAGATACACAGTCAAGATCTGACATAAGCTCGAAATCCCCATCGAGCACATCATCGATATTTATTAGCTCTTCACAATTTGTGATTTCTGAAGAAATAATTTCCCAAGCAAATGTCGCCGGTGAGGCGTCGGTCTCAGTGTCGCCGTTAGTAGCTTGAACTTCGAAGACATGTGCACCAATTTCTAAAGCTGGTGTCTGAAAAGGGCTACTACATGGACTTAACGGGCCCCCATCGATTCTACATTCAAATGTAATTGATTCTTCTTGGTCGGCGCTGAATTCAAAGGTCGATATCGTATCGGTCGTTATTAATCCCGGTGAGCTCGTAATTATTGTATCTGGCTCAACGGCGAACGCTATAGGCACATAAGTCAAATTAGTAGCCAACAAACCTACTAGGGTTAAGCTCAAAATCCGACGGACTAATCTCATTTAATGGCCATATCCTGTATTTGGAGCGGTAAGCGCTACCTGCGCCAAACCAACAGGATCAACAATCACGCCATTCGCTTCACCATCCTGATCGAGTAAGCCTCCATCAGTGATGGTATACGTGGCTCGAATGGCCGACTTACCGTCTTGCGTCGTGGGCTGCAAGACTAAGTTACTATTATCGGAAGTAAGGGTTGTGTAAATGTTCTGCTGATCATCATATTTTCTAATCACAACATCATCAATGTTTACATTGGTCGTAAAGACTGCACTAATCGTTGCGTCACCGCCAAACTGACAGCCTTGCAGCTCAAATTTCACGAGCCCCACAGGATATGAGAAACCCGGATCTTCAACAGTAAGATCTGATTCTTTTTGTGTCTGCCAATCAACTAATGTACTGCACCCACTAGCAGTAAAGCCAATGGTTGAGCTATCTTCGGCCGAGCTCATGTCAATAGTGATATCGGAAATATATCCGCGCAAGGTCGGTAAGCTTGCTACATGCGATTCCCAAACTGCACCAAAATCCCAAGTATCCAACGGAGGATTCGTGGTGTTATTCATGAAGTATTCTGCACCCTCGACGCCGTAACCGTTCTCTACCCCATCGAGGTAGTCGCGTTGAAGCTGACCAGTCCCGATCAGGTCATAGTAGTTATTGTCTGCAGTATATGTACCGTCATCTTCTGCGTAGCCATCACTACCCACGAGCGCATAGGCTGCCTCATCCGCAGAGATCGCGCCGGTTGCAAACGAATTCGTCACCACAAGCTCCTCGCCTTCATCACTCAAGTCGTCTACATACCCAATCAAACCACCAGCACCATACCCAGTCGCAGTCACACTACCCGATGAATAAGCCCGATCCAGCATGATACGTGCCAAGCTATCTGTGTAGGCATCGTTGTATGATTCTGCGTAGCCAATCAAACCACCAATATAATCATCACCCGATACGTTTGCCGTTGAGTAGACGTCTTGAATGGTCAATATCGTGTCGGGTACGTAATCATCATCTGCATTATTTACGTATGCGTAGCCAATCAAGCCACCAGCCCGGTTATCGTTGTTGGCCACCACATTCCCTGTTGAATAGCTGCTCGTCAGACTGACGTCCACGCCAGAATACGCGATCTCGAGGTAGCCGAACAAACCACCGACATCGTAATAACCATTGATGTCACCAGTCGACACTAAGCCCTCTAGATCTGCGTCAGCTTCCGAGTAATAATAGCCGACGATGCCGCCTGCGGCCTGATCCTCTGCAGTAACTGCAAGATTTGTTCTAACATTAGATATTTGATTCTCTTCAGAGTAGCCAGTTAGTGAGCCGACATAGCCATATCCCGAAACACTCCCACCCTCGAAGACAACATTCTCAAGGGTGCCGCGATATGTTTCACCAAATAGACCAGTATAGTACGAGTCGGTGTTTATCGTGAGGTTCTTTATCTTGTGCCCTTGTCCGTCAAAGTTACCATTGAAGTAACTGTCGCTCCAATCCGATGACTGCCCGAGAGGCATAAAATCAATGCCATCACAATCAATATCGTTACTCAGCTTAATATCATAGAGATATGCGCCGGATACACCATTAAGATCCTGAAGCTCTTGGCAGGTCTCAATATTTGCGACTATCGCGTCTGGGGTTGAGAACTGTGTCACAAGCCAGTCACTCGGTGAATATTCCGTAATAGATCGAATGCGAATATCATAGGTCAGGCCAAGCTGGAGGCCGCTAGTATCATAACTCTCTGTGCCTGAGCTACTATTAATTGCTAATTGATCCCAGTTATCGGTCGATTTCTTTATTTGAACTTGATAGTAATTCAATTCATATGTGCCACTATCTGATGACGCCTGCCAGCTTGCCTCTATTGAATCGGGATCTGTACCTTCTGCGACCACGAGATCGGTCGGCGCAAGTGGTCCTGTCGGGCTAGCAAATGGGAATTGTAATTTTGGCAACCCACTATCCTCTGCCCAGACATCCACAAAATCCCAACTTGCGTACGGCTGATCGGTTGGGATAGTCAGATCCGTAGCGTGAGATGTACACTCAAGTGTTGGTGTTGATGAACCAACCGAGCTACCGATACAGTCGGTCGTAGCTGAGTCGTCGAAGTGAGTATTTGTGATACTTACAGATGCTCCATTCATAGCCCCGACAACACCACCTTTCGTGCCTGCGCCAGGCTGTGTCGTGTTCGCATAGCTATCATTGAGCTCGGTGACATAGCAGGAATGAGATGTATATTGACCAACAATACCACCCGAGGCACTCGAACCCTCTACCGTACCGAGAGCAACCGCGTTATTGATATAACGATACCCGCAAGAGCTTTCTGATTGGCCAACGATACCACCAGCAATACTTCCTTGGATATTACCGTTCACAAATACATCGGTAAAGTTGTAGCCCGTATTTGCGCTCCCTACTATCCCTCCCGCTAGACCCGTCGAATCTACTACTCCACTAAACGACGATTGCGTAATACGCGTGTCATCCCAACCATAGCTCTGCCCAACCAATCCACCAACATATTCATTTCCTGTAACCGTTGCTGCACTCTTTACCCCGAAAATATCTATATATGCAATCCCGCCGGCGATCGATCCCACAGAATTGTGACCAGTGATCGTACTCGTATAGTCGATTTCTAGGTTGTATATAGAAGGGTAATCATTCAGCTCTGAAAATAACCCAACATTGTCTTCGTCAGGACGATTGATATGCAAGCCAATGATCTTGTACCCACGACCGTCAAATGTACCCTGAAAGTTCTTGATTGGGTCAAACCCTTTACTAGTATTCCAGCTAATTGAATCAGTGCAGTTGATGTCATTCGCTAACCAAAATAAGCCGTTATTATCGCTCGCATCTTCGAGCATATTTTGTAACTCTAAGCAGGTTGTAATAAGGAAAGGATGCTCATAGCCACCCCAGGAAGCCCAAGCCTGTACCCCGAAGTCTTTACGATTACGTCAGTCAATATCATTGATACCACTTCGGTGAAACTCAATGGAACCACTGGCGGGTATATACCAGGCGGGCAATCGATCATGAACTACAGGATCTTATACCGTAAGCTCGGTGACACAGATTGGTCTATCACCCCTGACAATGAACCAATAATAAATACAGACTACGTGCTGACCGGGCTTGAGCCAGCGACTGAGTATGAGTTCCGGTTTGTTGCTCGAACCCTAGAGGGCTATTATGAGGCGAGTAATATTGCCACTGGTCACACGGGTACTGAGGGATTCTTCTTGATAACCGACTGTGAAGATCTGCAGGCTATCCAAGATGACCTCAACAGTGATTATGAACTCGGAAATGATATTGACTGTTCTGACACAATCAACTGGAACGGAGGGGCAGGCTTCTTACCTATCGGATACCTAGATGCAAACAACAATCAAACCACCGAGGGCTTTTCCGGTGTATTTGCAGGGAATAACTACAAGATTCATGACCTGCATATAGATACGACAGGCACATCACTCACCAATGCGATCTTCGCGGTCACTGGGTATACACAGATACAAGATGTGACAATAGAAAACCTCGTACAAAGGAGTGATAGTCTGGCGATAGGAGGTGGTATTATAGCTGCTGCATTCTCAACGAATGTCGTCAACACGCATGTCATCAATGTCGACGCACGAGGCACTTTTGTTAGCTATGGCGGCCTCATTGGTTCATATGTTATCCCTGGTAATCTAACTGAAGATCTAAACATTCGACAGAACTCATTTACAGGCAGTGTGTATACCGAGGGTAGTGTCTCATTCCCAGGGCTTAGTACGGGCATCGGAGGGCTCATTGGGATGACCCAGGTGTATTCACAATATTTCGCGTTAGCGATAGACGACAACTATGCCAATTTTGACATGGAAGACAATAGTACAGGGGTACTTGCCCGTGGTGGGATAATAGGAAGTGCAAGCTTTGACAGCAATCCGGATGGCACGACAATACTGATGAACAACGTCTATGCAAGCGGTCTATTCTCTTTTACAGGTACGTACTCTGATCAGTCGACTGCCGGCGGCTTAGTAGGGATCATACTCAATAAACCTATCTCGATCACAAATAGCTTTGCACATCTCGACTCTCTCGGCGCCACAGGTGCCGGCGTATTCCACGGCGGGATCTACGGTGTTAGCTTCGATCAAAATATAGCACCCCTCGCCATAGATATGACCAATGCATATTATGACGCCGATCTAGCAGGGGTCCCGGACTGTGATGCTTTTGGGGCGACGGGCTGTACAGCTATCATTGCAAGCCCCACCTACTTCTACAATAACAACACCAACCCACCGCTCAACAGCTGGGACTTTACAAATGTCTGGCAGACCACCAGTACCCTTCCTATCTTCGGGCAAAGTGTCACGCAAACCGTTACTGAGATACCATCACAATTCCTGAATGATGGTGACAATTCAAGTGGAGGCATTAATGGCGCCCCGCCGCTTCTAGATACAGACAAACATGCCGAGATTAGTAGCATCGTAAACCGAGCACTTAGTGGCTCTACGGACACGGCACCCAACGAGAATCCTGGCCTATTCGAACAAATCACAAACGCCATCAAAGATTTCGTGCGCAACATTCCTGAGCCGCTCGTGCGCGCATTTCCCTATCTTCTTTTCGGCCTCGTATCAGGGGGTGTATTACTGGTGTCCATGGAGACGCGGCGACAAATGCGCCACTTGACCGCACTACGACGACTTATAGCCAAACAGCGCTCTATCGCACAACAACGTGACACCTTCTGGCATCTCGCTGCGAACTACCTTAGGGCCCCTGTGACACTTCTCATGGGTGGTGCTGAGCTCCTCACACTCACCGCGAAACCAAAGATTGATACCGCAAAGAGTGTCGGGGCCGCCGTCGCGAATAAAGTAAGCATATCCAAAACTCAAGCAACTACCACCAAAACCATCAGTACATTAGTCACCCGTATCCAGACGAAAGTCGCTTCGATCATGGAAGATATCGAAGGCAGCGAAACATTGCGTGGTATAGCCTGGCCAAAAGACTCTCCTGTCAAAAATGCGCTACAAACTATCGGCTTCTGGGCTTCGATCGCCGGCATCATCCTACTGCTATTACTCGCAAACTACATCATGGTAGATTTTCGAGGCATCAGCCCGAGCACCATAGAGTACCTCACGCAGACTGTCTTATTTGGCCTTGTAGCCTACGCGATCTACTGGGCGCTCAATGGCATATATGGGGTGCGGCAGAATGTAGCAACTGCCGAAAAGCTCATCGCCCAGCAGTCAAAAGCCCTGTCGGAAGCGCGTGGCGATCTCGTTGGCAAGGCTGCCAGCTCACTATCTACTGACGTGACGGCTCTTGAAGGAGTAATCACAAAGCTCCCCAAGAAATCTAACGCTCGCCAACCTCTTAGTGAAGGAGCTGGCCGCTTACGCAACATGATCGACTCATTCCAGCTATTACAAGCAGCGGAGGCAAACCGACTAACCGATCTATCTCCGGCCAAGGCAACTTCGGACATCGACACCATCGTAAGTCAAAGCCTCAAGGAAGAACGTCCTGTAATCATCGAGAAGAAGCTCGCAATTAATTTGCCGAAGCTGAAAGGAATGCTCTTCCCGGGTAGTACGAGAGTGGCAAAGCAAGTTGTGGGGACGGTCCTGGATAATGCGATCGCCTTTAGCCCTAAGGGCAGTACGGTAGATGTTGAAGTCATCGGCAAGCTAGGTATGCAGGGCATCCTGATTCACGACCAAGGGCCTGGTGTAAGTAAAGATCAGCTTGACCATATGTTTGAGCCATTCACAAAAGCCGATGGCGACGACGCGCTGCGCATGAATCACGAAGGCCTCGGTATCGATCTCTATGTAAATCGCCTCATTATGGAGCAGCTCGGTGGCAAAATATCAGCAACTAGCGCAGTCGGTAAAGGCACAACTATTCAGCTGTGGTGGCCAGCGTGATAGAGCCATATAGTCGGGAGACTTGAATGAATAATAATACAAATTAGCTACAACAAAAATGAACTATCCCTGGATGATGGTTCATTTTTGTTGACTCACTTGCTCGGCTTTTGAGACACCCTAAGTCAAAGCAGTTACCGTGGTATGAATTTAAATCCAACTCTATAATGCACTAGAAGAACTAAGAACATTATCACACCTATATCAATGCAAATATTAATGAGTATAGGATACGTACCGGGTATGAGTATATCGAGAAAGAATAATACGAAGCTATGAGCGATATATACATAGAGTGAATTTTGGCCTAACTTTATGATATTACTAAGCAAGATATTATTCTTGAATTTTCGAGATAGACGATAACTTAGAAAGTACAGTGCAGTAAACCACAGTAAGAATATTAGAACCCTACCTATACCTAGTGAAGTTTTATCAAAATATGATGCATAACGCGTACTTATTAATTTTAGTTGATCTATTGTCAGATTGAACGGCAGGCTTGTAATGTGTTTATTTTCCAGAAATGGCAGGCCTAGCGTCAAAACCTGGCTAATTAGATAGGTTAGAATCGAAAATGCAAGCACAGCATAGGTAAAGATGCGTTTTGAATTACCCTTCTTTGACATTATGTATTTTTCAAAATCAGGAAGATAGTACCCCGCTACAGAACCCATATAAAACAGCAACTGCCAGCTTAAATAAAAGTTATTACCACTTACGATCCACACGCCGCATGTCATAAATAGAACAATTAACCATTGCCCTCTACGCAATAGCCAGATAGCAATAGGGCTGAATGCAATAAAAAGGGAATAATACTGTAAAAAATCTGCCCAACCGTAAGTGTATTTAAGGGTAAATACTTCCTGAATCATCCCGCCCAATGTCGTATGTTCGATATATCCTGGCTTAACGCCTGAATAGCTAGCAAATAGCCATGCTGCAAGTGTAAATATGATTGTTAGTATTACGTTCCAGACATAAAGTAATGATGCTCGAGAGAGTAAGCTTCGAACAACATCATGCAGAGGCTTGTTTACTTCCCTCCTACCCCTAACCAAGCCGAGCATCATACCCGAAATAAAAAAGAATCCCTCTGCCGCAGATGCCCACAGCAATCCTCGACCAGTGAATAGATCAAGAAATCCAGGGAATCGTTGAAGATGATCAATAATAATAACGCATAAAAAAATACCCCGCATTACATCTAGGTGAATTAAGCGATCATAATCATAATTAGAGCGAGGAGCATCCATATCTATATATTCTATCTCAATCCATGAAGAAGCATCACTAGCAAACAAAAAGCCCCAGATATCACTATCTGAGGCGCTTTGCTTGGTGACCCACTTGCTCGATTTTTGGAACTCTTTAGCTATTCCGAGAAAAGCATACTAGTCAGTGGGGATCGGTAATGAATTCACCCACAGACCATTAAACATCGCCCTAAACAATGCTGCTATTTCAGTCGAGGTGATCAAGATAGCACTCAATGAGTCAACCGACGAAATAATTGCTACCCTTTCATCAAATACAATAATCACCGACTTGAACTCACCCTTCATCACATCCGGTAAGTACCGTGGCTGCCTTACCGCGATCTCCTCAATTGAAAGTTTAGACTTCCCGAGCTTTTCTTCCCATAGAGAACGAGCCTTGATCTTCATTTTGTTACGGGTGCTCATGAAATAATCTGCGTATTCTGTGCTAAACTCCGCAAAGAAATTTTGCTTAGGCGCAATAATGTCCCACTGTCTGGACCGACAGTACAGAGCCTCGTCAACGACGGTCTTCACACCCTCTATTCCTTCATAGTGAGAAACCACCGTCTCGCCAGGACTGGCAACGTGTGCAACTTGAGCAAGTAGCTCTTGTGCGGTTGCTGACTTTTTCTTTATATCTAATATTTGTGTTTCTGCAAGATGCGCAAGATGCTCGGGCCCTGTAAATGTAAATCTCATGCGCGCCTCACTACCTGACTTAGCAACTAAGCCTTTCTCAAGCAAGCCGTAAAGTGCGTGATAAATCGTAGGTCGCTTAATGCTAGTAAGCTTCTGTAGTTCAGCAACACCTAGTTCACCGTGGCTCACGCCGCATATATATATCGAAGCTTCAGTATTGGATAAACCTAAGCCTCGCAGCTGATTCTGTAAATCACTCATGCCACAAGGATAGTGAAAGTAGCATATATTGTCAATACATTATTGACGCTTTATAC
Organism: uncultured Candidatus Saccharibacteria bacterium; assembly: GCA_964613485.1. Lineage (GTDB taxonomy): Bacteria > Patescibacteriota > Saccharimonadia > CAILAD01 > JADZGC01. Next base: position 1,251 of record CAZTHB010000024.1, on the reverse strand, counting down.
AACTATTTTACTGATTAGATATACATTATGTTCACATGTATTATAAACACAAATTGACGATTTTTAAAAGACAGACTAGGATGGCGCGTAGGTAAGCATTAAAGAAAGGATATCGAGTCATGAAAGCAACCTCATCAGTCGATAAAAGAGAAATTCACATAGTTGGTGGAGGCACCTTCAACCACGTCCGCACTCACCTGAGCTTAGCGGCACCAGCATTTGGGAGTACCGCACGACGTCTCGCGGAGTTGTGTGCTACATTCTGGACGGCAATGGACCCACAAGTCCACCTGACGAAGTTGGCGGATCCTAACTCTTCTATCACCACAAATAGCGACCTTGCAAAACTCGCCGAGCAACTTTGTCTAAACAATAACGTCAAGGTCATCTTTTGGACTCCAGCCGTGTGTGATTTCGACGCCGAGGTGTCGGGGGAGACGAAAGGACGAGAAAAACGCTTAAACTCAGCTAGCAAAGAATATACCCTCAAGCTCAAGCCAGCCAACAAGATCATATCGATGTTTCGTCAGCAAGAAATTGGGGGCCGAGCTCCACGCAAAGATATCTTCCTTGTGGCGTTCAAAACCACCGCTGGGGTATCTGAAGACGAGATGTACGCCGCTGGGCTCAAGCTTTGCAAACAAGTGAGCGCAAACCTAGTATTCGTCAATGACGTCATCACTCGTACAAATATGGTAGTCACCCCCGAGGAAGCACGATATCACGTCACACACAACCGTGATGAAGCGCTGAAGGGGCTAGCTGAGATGGCCTATCTACGCTCACACCTAACATTCACTAGATCAACCGTGATCGCAGGTGAGCCAGTAGGATGGGAAAGTGACGAAGTCTACCCTTCACTGAGGGCGGTCGTCAATCACTGTATCGAGGCCGGTGCATACAAGCCATTTCTTGGAGTAACCGCCGGGCACTTTGCCGCCAAGGTAAGTAATAATGAATTCCTGACAAGCCGACGCAAAACTAACTTTAACAACCTCCCATCTACTGGACTCGTGAAAGTAACTACCGATGGTCCTGACAGCGTAGTTGCACGTGGAGGTAAACCATCTGTAGGCGGACAATCTCAGCGCATAGTCTTTGCGGAACATCCAGAAACAGACTGCATAGTCCATTTCCACTGTCCGATCCGGGAAGGGTCTGCAGTTCCAATCGTTAGCCAGCGTGAGTTCGAGTGTGGTAGCCATGAATGTGGACAAAATACGAGCCGTGGACTACAGGAATTCAAGACCA
>CAZTHB010000023.1:3904-12392 GCA_964613485.1 uncultured Candidatus Saccharibacteria bacterium | reverse complement strand
CCAACACGCCAGTGATGGAGTAGGGGATATTAGCAACGACTTTGTAGGGGAGAGTAGTCCCCCGGCGGGGGAGTGGCTGTGCCATGACGTCCCCCCTCACTACCTCAACGTTCGCAACGTTCTGCGACTCAATAAGATCCGCCAACTGATCATCTAGCTCGTAGGCCAGCACCTGCCCTGCCCTCTGCGCTAGTGCGGCCGTCAATACCCCCGGCCCCGGTCCGACTTCGATGACGGTATCTTCACGAGACACCCCGGCAGCTTCGAGCATATCTTTGACCACAGTTTCGTCGAGTAAAAAATGCTGACCCTTAGATTTGTCAGGCCGTATATTGTATTTAGTCAGTACTTGCTTGAGGTCAGAAACGAGCATACTAGTAGCTGTTGTGCGCGTACCAATAATTGAGTGCAGCCTGCGGCGTGCCGTAGCGACGGGCGATATAATCCATACCCCACTGGAGCTGACCGCGCATACTTTTGTCGGTGATCTTCGAACACGGATATGCCTGCGGGATACCGCACGCACCACTCGAACGATTGACCGAATTTGGGTTCCAGCCTGATTCACGCATCCACAATGTATAGAGCGCATCCCACTGTGCACCGGTCCAACCGCGTGATGCGGCCATCTGCTGCCCAAGTGCGACCGCTTCACTCGACGACCCAGCACTCACTACACGAGTGCCACGAACCTCTACTCGGTCAATTGCAGCTGTAAGTACGACAGAATCAAGCACGGTGCGCTTCGTCTCCAAGCCATTATTCTTTTCTATTAAGTAGGTGACTTGCTTACGCCCCGCGACTCCTTCGCGCTGCACGACGACTTGGCCGGCATCCTTATTTGCGTCATAGATCACCTGAGTGCCGGCAGATATGTCTTCGATAATCGTCAATGTCTCTTGCGATATCTTTGCAAGTACTACGCGCATACCACGCGTAATGGCAGCCTGAGGATCAATCCCCTGCAAATCGGCCGGATCATACTCTATCCCTTTATCATTGAGAAGATCCCCTACTGTTGCGACATTTGTGCGCACGTTAATGATCTGACTATTAACGATCAATTGTACTGGTACCGCACGAGTAATTGTTACTTTATACCCCAACGATTGTGAACTCTTAAAGTCCTGCACCTGCGAGAGCTCGGCTTTGTCTTCTGGATATAGTGTCACCCCAGCCGCAGCAGCAATCTTGCGAGCCGAACGATATCCTGTCACAACCTGTGTCATGCGTCCCCCATCCTCTACGACAGCCGGAAGTGCCCGATATACATTGATATTATAATTCGGCTGGTCTACGACTGTTTCCGCACCTGGCTCGACTATGTCGCCTGATTTAAGGTCTACGCCATTCTCTTTCAGGATATCCTTGACCGTCGCTGCGCTAGAAACAACCACCCTTTTCTTACCATCAACATACATCTGTACAACGCGCTTCTGATCGGCAAAAACACGGAAGCTATGACGCGTCTGAGAGGTAAGAGTAAAAATAAGTGCGATGAGCGTAATGGAAGCTGCCAGCGAAGCCATACCGCGCTCTATGCCCACGCTATCCAATATATGAGGGAGCCGTCGGATTGCTTGAGCCACCGTAGTTGTGACATGAGTATACAAATGTTGATGCGGCGAGATAGCACTATCTTGATGAGCCTGTACAACAAAATCTGGACCAGCCTTATCGGCATGATCTTCCGATTGCCCTCCTTTGAATCCGCGCATGAGTCGCTTGATAGACCGAATACGATCTAAGACAAACCCCGCAGATTGAACGCGTGTGGAATTACGAATAATTACCTCGTGATTATTGGGCTCGATAGGTTTTTACGGCGTATCAATGATACGCTTATGCTTTTGTGTTACTTACTAGTATACTCGATTTTTTTCGACAAAATATCCCTCAAAAACGAGTCGGATGATATTTTACGCTCCGAAAGCGCTTACGTCAAGGTAAATGCACAAAATAAGTAGACAATTATTTTGCTTTATGGTATTGTATACATCGAACAAAAAGTAAGAGCCCGTCGGGCTATCGCATAAGCCCCGGGCTTTTATTGTGCTCAAAAAAACGAGCCATAGTCGACCAATAGTCATCAGAATAAGGAATAAATATATGAAACACGACGCAACCCATATCCGTAATATCGCCATTGTCGCACACGTTGACCACGGCAAAACTACTCTTGTAGACGGCCTTCTCAAGCAGTCTCATGTTTTTCGCGATAATCAAGCAGAGATGAGCCAAACAACCATTCTTGACTCTGGAGACCTCGAGCGAGAGCGTGGCATCACGATTACAGCTAAGACGACCGCCGTGGAATATTCCAAAAATGGCGAGGACTATAAGATTAATATCATCGACACCCCAGGCCACGCCGACTTCTCCGGAGAAGTAGAGCGTACACTCTCGATGGCTGACGGCATCATCTTAGTAGTTGATGCGCAAGAAGGACCAATGCCACAAACCAAATTTGTTCTCACACGAGCGCTCAAGCTCGGTCTGAAGCCAGTTGTAGTCATCAATAAGGTAGACAAAGACGGCTCACGAGTTACGGAAGTCGAAGATGAAGTCGGCCACCTCTTCCTCGACCTTGCCATTAGTGACGATCAACTAGAGTATCCCACCTACTATGCAATTGGCCGTGAAGGAAAAGCCTGGGACAGCATGCCAGCTAACCCAGCGGACGAAGGTGGTGATTTTACACCGATCTTCGAAGCGATTATTGATCACATCCCTGCCCCAAGAGTCGAGGCGGAATTACCATTTCAAATGCTCGTCACCTCACTTGCCTGGGATTCATACCAAGGCAAGTACGCGATTGGCCGCATACAACGCGGACACGTAAAGGCCGGTGACACCATTACTCGCATCTCTACAGACGGCAAAGAAATTAAAGCGAAAGTCGACAAGATTTTCGTTTCTGAAGGACTTGGCAAAGTAGAAATAACCGAAGCGGACGCAGGTGAAATCGTCCAGCTGACCGGCATAACTGATGCGCAAATTGGCGAGACCTTGGCTGAAGCCGATGCTCCCGAAGCCCTCCCGGTGATGGAAATTGAAGCACCGACGCTGCAGATCGCAATTGGACCAAACACTTCCCCATTTGCTGGCACAGAAGGCAAATACACAACCTCGCGACAAATCGCTGCCCGCCTTGAAAAAGAACTCGAGACGAATGTTAGCTTACGCGTCGAAGCGAAGGACACCACCTTCCTCGTTTCAGGACGCGGCGAACTCCACCTCTCAGTCCTCATCGAGACCTTACGCCGCGAAGGCTTCGAGCTCGAAGTCGGACGCCCTACCGTAGTCTACAAAGAAGAAGACGGCAAGAAACTCGAGCCAGTCGAAGAGCTCATGATCGAGGTCCCGGATGAATTTACCGGTGCCATCACGAGCGAGCTTGGTCAGCGCCGCGCCACACTCATAAGTATGGAGCCAACCAGCAAAGGTGTAACCGAGCTTGTCTTCAACCTTCCAACACGTGCCCTGCTCGGACTGCGAAACATCCTGCTCACAGCCACTAAAGGTACCGTCATAATGAATAGTCTGCTCATCGGCTACGAGCCAGTTGGTGCACCCCTCCAGAAGCTCCGCAATGGTGTACTCATTTCGGCAGAGAACGGAACGGCTGTTACCTACTCACTCAAAACAGTCGAAGAGCGTGGCACCGCCTTCATAGGCCCCGGCACCAAAGTCTACGAAGGCATGGTCATCGGACTCAATCGCCGTAGCGATGACATGGAGATCAATGTCTGCAAAGAAAAGAAGCTTACCAACGTGCGCGCTTCATCTACCGATATGACCACCCAGCTCACACCATTTACCGAGCTCTCACTTGAAGAGGCACTCGACTTCATCGAAAATGATGAGCTGCTCGAAGTCACACCAGAGTCTATCCGCATCCGCAAGCGTGGCCTTAAGGCACACGAGCGCAAGAAACTCGCTAAGCAATAATTGAATATTAGTAAAAAAATTTGAGGCAGAGCACGGAAGCGCTCTGCCTCTTTGAGTTAGGCGACCTCGAAGATCATGTCATCCTGCCTTTTGGCAAACAGCTCAAGCCGAAGGTCAAGCAGCAAGGATGGAAAGTCCGCAACGAGCACACCAACTACATTATCGAGCCGTACTCGATACTTCCGATAGAGCTCCGACTGAAGCCCGAGCACCCATGAAGCTTCTCCCCCCAACCCACCTGGAATCTGCGTCCGCGGTAAGTGTTGCACCCAGTAGTCGGGGTTTAACCCGTTACACTGCTGAATCACAGCGGGACCACCAAACCAATCGAGGTCAATCAGAACTTCGCGAATGGGTTCGCCCGCATTCCTACGACACTCTAGAACGAATTCGTGGATATGTGCTCTGGGGATCTCCCCAACGATGAGGGCGGCTTTCAATACGTCGGGGTGCGAAGTGCGGGTGCGTTTTGCCCGCTCCTTCAATTCAGAAACAGTCGGAGCACGCTTTGACCCCTTGGCTCGGCGACTCGAGCCACGCCGGTCTTGAGTGTTGCGCCGATTATTCTTGGGCATCCATTCCCCCTTGTGGTTTAAGGTACGAGTGACTGCCAACTATACGCCGGAGTATCCGATGAGTCAATAAAATGAAAGCCCGCCCCTACGGGGGCGGGTAATATCGCTAAGCATCACCCAGCAAGATGCAGACCTCGCAATGCAAGCGCCTGCTCGACTTCACGAAGAGACTTTTTACCGAAGTCGGTATTCATCGCCAGCAGCTGATCGGCCGTATGGCTTGTTAGGGCATCAATGTCTAGGATGCCTCCTTGCCACAGCATGCGGAGCGTGCGCGTCGAAAGACCGAGATGCATGAAGTCAAGCTCCTGCCGCGTAATGGTGCTTTTGCTATAAAAATCTGCAAACCAGCCCACATCGCGCAAGATCGTCTTAATCTGAGAACGAATCACACTCTCAGTGACCTGAAACATCTCAGCCAGCCGCTTCACAGACAGATTGCGATAATCAAGGCCGTAATACCGCACCACGATGGTGCGAGCGCGATCGTTGCGAAGGCTATACAGCAATGCGAGCACTGCACGCCGATCCGTCCAGTTCTCTTCGCATCGACGAGCTTGATCAGCGCGCATCGGATGAGCATCTCTCAGCAGCTGCGACAAGCCCGACATACTTGGATCATTGAGATCCCAGCCAGCCAACGGCTGCTGGACCTCATGAACGAGCTCTTTCAGACCCGCCACGAAGCGTCGCCTGATCGAGGCATCGTTGATCAGTAGCTGCATCACATCCGGAGTGATGTCAGCTGACGCGATCAGTCGCATGAACTTAGCCACACGACCAAGCACTTTGTCATCAGCACACGGGGAAGCAATGGATTGATCCATCGGAAGCCCGCCTTTCTGCTTTGGTACACCCGGTCCATCCGGGGATTTTCATATTAAATCATATTTTTATAATTTACGCAAGGGTGCGAAGCCGATATTTAGTCTCTTAATCCCTGCCTTCTCGAAGAGAATCTGCACATCGTCTTCTTCGATATCAAGTACCGTGCCTATCCCAAATGTCGAATGCTCGACCTTATCACCCTTATTGAGCTCGGGGGCTTGCGGGAGATCGTCCGGGAATGGATCATCAAGCCGCTGCCCAGCGGGTACGACCGGGCCAGTGCCAGACTGACGCCACGATTGATTACCAAACACGCCCGCACCGAGGCGAACCGAAGTATTGATAAGGCCTGCCTCCGAATACTCGGCAGGAATCTCCATTACAAAGCGTGAAATAGGGTTGCGTTGTGTCGAACCATAGAGCAGACGCATGGTCGCATGCAGTAAGTACAGCCGCTCACGTGCTCGCGTCATGCCGACGTAACATAATCGGCGCTCCTCCTCCAGCTCAGCCGGCTCAAACATCGTGCGAGAATGCGGGAAGATTCCTTCCTCCATACCAATCATAAAAACTGCCTTAAACTCAAGCCCTTTTGCGGCATGGAGTGTCATCAGTGTTACGGCGTCATTTGTGTTCTCCCACGTGTCGAGATCTGTCACGAGGGAAATATCTGAGAGAAATTCTTCGAGCGCCGTAGTACCGAAGCCTTTCGCCACACCGAGGAATTCTTGCACGTTTTCGAGTCGATCGGCTCCGGTCAGCGTACCGGTGTTTTCTTTTTCAATTGCATCTAGGTAGCCAGATTTCTTCAGGATAAGTTCGGCCAGCTCTGCAATCGGTAAGCGCTCAGCTGCATCGCGGAAGTCAGCGATTAGTATCGCAAAATCTGCAAATGCTGCCCGAGCCCGCGGCGTGAGTCCGGTGACATCCGCAGCGAGCTTGCATGCCTCGAGAAGATCAATACCTTGAGCGGTCGCATAATCACTCATTACCGCCAGACTCTTATCACCAAGTCCACGTGCCGGTACATTCACGATCCGTCGCCAGCTCACACTATCCTGCGGATTTGCGACGAAGCGCAGATACGCGAGTGTATCTTTGATTTCTTTGCGCTCGTAGAAACGCACACCACCAACTATTTGGTACGGCGTGTTATAGCGCAGAAATGACTCTTCGAGCGAACGAGACTGTGCGTTCGTGCGATAGAGAACGGCACAATCCGAATACTTGTAGCCCTGATCACTCACCAGCCGATCAATTGTCTGGATAACGAATTGGCCCTCAGCCAACTCATCACTCACCTGCTGGATCATGATCTTCTCGCCATCGCCTTTCTTCGTAAAGAGCTTTTTGTCGGTGCGTATTGTATTCTTCGTGATAACCGAATGAGCAGCATCGAGGATATGTTGGGTACTGCGATAGTTTTGTTCGAGCTTAATGACCTTAGCGTCTGGATAGTCAGACTCAAAATTAAGAATATTCTCGTAGTTTGCCCCACGCCACGAATAAATCGACTGCCAGTCATCACCCACCACGCAAATATTCCGCCGCCCTTCAGCCAGTAGCTGCACGAGCTGATACTGAGCATGATTAGTGTCTTGATACTCGTCGACGAGAATATATTGAAATTGCTCTTGGTAGCGCTTGAGTACCTCTGGGTTGTCTTCGAGCAAACGCACGACGAGCATGATGATGTCATCGAAGTCGACCGCACCACTGGCCTTCAACCGCTTCTGATACTCGGGATATATTAGGGCTGCAGTTTCCTGCGCTCGTCCCTGCGCAAGCTTAGCGTATTGCCCGGGCAGCAGGAGTTCATTCTTCGCGCTTGAGATGAGGTTACGCATAGCCTGTGGAGAGAAGACTTTTTCTTCAATACCGAGATCTTTGCATACGAGCTTCACCACTGACTGGGTGTCAGCCTCATCATAAATCACAAAGCTCGTTGGATAACCAAGGTGCATCGCCTCTCGCCGAAGGATTCGTACTGCAATCGAGTGGAACGTACCAAGAAACGGCAAAAACATACGGTCTTCAGCATCACGCCCAAGCAAGCCATTAATGCGCACGCGCATCTCCGTCGCCGCCTTGTTTGTAAATGTTACTGCCAAGATCGCGCTTGGGTGCACTTTCTTGACGTCCACGAGATACGCAATGCGGTGCGTCAGTGTCTTGGTTTTGCCCGAGCCAGCACCCGCCAACATCAACACCGGACCGTCAGTCGTAAGTACCCCCTCGCGCTGTTCGTCATTCAAATCTCGTAATAATGGGTGGCTAGCTTGATCGTTCATGTCTCCCTATTCTACCCGAATCAAGCATAAGCCGAAAGTATGACGAAAATGCTTATGCCGGTATGTATCTTGAGGCTTTTTCTGGTCAAACATTAGCGCTATAGCTATACTGGATATCAAGATGCCGCCAGCAAGCCAGCCACCATCTCAGTCAACAAAACCCGAGCAGCCCTCGACTGCTACGGGTGCTGCTGCCGGCGCTAATGGTGCTAAGCCGGCCCAACAACCAGCCGCCATCCCCAATCCTAAGCTCCAGCAACTCTACAGTACGCCAGCTATGACAGGATCATCTGCGGGACCTAAGCCTTTTACGAAGAAGTTGATTGTCATTGGGATGGTGGCAGCCGTTCTCATTATGCTGTTTGCAGTCGTACCGGCGGTGTTACTGTCGTCAAATAAAAAGAAAGTTGCACCAACTGAAAGTGCGAGTCCAAGTATCACCACTCGCCCGAGCGTAGATGCAAGCGCGCGGTCAGATATCAAGCAGCGCTTCTTCCTGCGCCCGCCGGATATAAAATCGATTGCATACGACATCGACATGCAAGTACCCACCTCGTGGGAAGCTCGCTTTTCGACTCAGCCCGCTGGCTCATACGCCTGGACAGATACCTATCTACTCGTTGCTCTCCTGTCTAAATTCTCAGCCCTTTCTTCAACGAATCTCAACACCCCGTCTAATAACTACCTCGCACTTATCGATGCAACAGACTGGCTCAATACAAATCGCGGACTTATCCCGCTCACCCCTGATCAGAAGCGCGCAACCGTCAATGCGCTCAGTACCGTGACTGATGGTGGCCTCGGCAGCGCAGCAGGAGCACAGAGTCTTCTTCTCGCCACCGA
>CAZTHB010000023.1:1476-3804 GCA_964613485.1 uncultured Candidatus Saccharibacteria bacterium | reverse complement strand
AATATCGCGCTCAAAAACCTCACCCTAACAGTCGCACCGGGACAATAAAAAAATAGCACCATACAGGTGCTGTTTTTTATTACTTACATTTTGCTATTTTTGCGTAACTTCTAGTATATGCTGCTTGGCTGCTGCAGCATCCCCCCAACCATTGAATCTGACCTCAACGCCCTTCCAATCATTCTTCCAGTCTTTAAGGTGTGTATAAAAATGTTCGATACGCCCCTTGAGATCTTCGCCGAGCTGATCGACATTCTGGAGATAATCTTTTGAACTGTCTTTAGCAGCCACACATATCAGCTTCTCATCTCCCTCACCATCATCCACCATACGCACAATCCCAATCGGACGAACTGGCACTACCACACCCGGGAAGAGAGGCTCGTCAATGATGACAAGTGCGTCAAGAGGATCACCGTCCTCGCACAACGTATCTGGGACATAGCCATAGTCAAATGGGTAGGCCATCTCTACATTGTTTACACGATCCAATACGATCGTGCCAAGATCCTTATCAAATTCATATTTATTGCGCATGGTGCCGCGCGGGATCTCAATAATGACATTTACAATTTCGGGGGCCTTGTCACCAATTTTAACGTCTGCCAGGGACATGTATTTCTCCTTAGATTTTGAGCTTATTTTCGTGGATTAGTGTACAGGCTAACAGATACGAATTCAAGTATTATCGACTATTTTGCTGCGTCTATAATCCCAGCGAACTCTTTATAGTTCACGCTGGCACCACCAACAAGCAAGCCAGCACACTCATCGAGCCCCAGATATTGGGCAGCATTATCGGCTTTAACTGATCCGCCATACAGGAGTGGCACCGACTTCGCGAGTGCTGGTGAATGCCGTACTTCAAGCCAGGTTCGAATCACACTTAACATCTCCGCAGCATCCTGCGCAGATGCATTCTCTCCAGTCCCGATCGCCCAGACCGGCTCGTACGCAATCACAATATCATTGAGATCTTCGGGCGTAAGTAAGGTCAGCCCCGCTTCAAGTTGATCCGAAACAACTTGTGCAGCGTGACCATTCGAACGATCATGACCCGTCTCGCCGACACAAAGAATAGGAGTAATGCCATGTCGCAAGCAAGCTGCAAGTTTCTGAGCAATGAGTCCATCTCGCTCGCCGAAGATATGTCGCCGCTCCGAATGCCCAACAATCGCATACTGTGCGAGATCCTTAAGCATGGCGACACTCGTCTCACCGGTGTAAGCACCCTCGTCAGCCGGGTATACATTCTGCACACCTACCTGTAAATGATCGTGCCCTCTGAGCTCTGATCGCACAGTTGTAAGGTCTAAAACTGGCGGACACAACACAATCTCAATACCACTGGGTGCCTTAGGTATCTCCTTAAGTAATCGACCAACAAACATGCTTGCCTCGCTAGGACTCAAATGCATCTTCCAGTTTCCGACTATGTAAGTTTTGCGTGCCATGTTACTCCTTAGTATACCTCGAAAATACTTATGCTATTAATAATCTCACCGTATTTGTCGCTCCAGTTCTCCCAACATGCGTGCCGAAGATCGAGACGATATTATCCCCTGACTTAAGCGCTCCCTTCTGAACAAGTGACCTGACGAGACGCGACTGAATGTATCGCCGGCGAGGCACTTTGTAGGGCTTCGAACCCCAAATGATCGCTAACTGATTGCACACGCGAGTATCTGGACTCGCCATGATAATAGCCGCATCGGGGCGCAATGCCGAGATCGCTTGAGCGGTCGTGCCGGTTAGTGTCTCAGCCAGGATAAGCTGCGCACCGACGTGGTTTGCGAGCGTGAGAGCCGCCATAGCAACAGCATCTTGCGCGTCATCTGCAGCATTTAGGTGGCGCGGCAGTATCTTAAGCTCGCCACTATCACGCATGTATTGTTCGGTCGTAAGAATAATCCGCTTCATTATAGCTACGGTCTCGATCGGGAAGGCACCTATTGCGGTCTCGCCTGACAGCATGACTGCATCCACGCCAAGTGACACGGCCGTCGCCACATCATTCGCCTCTGCCCGTGTTGGTGTTGGCGCAGAAGTCATGCTCTCAAGCATTTGCGTAGCCATGATAACTGGCGTCTTATAATCACGCGCCATTTCGATAATCCGCCGCCCTACGATTGGCACCGCCTCAGGGCTCGTCTCTAATGCCAAATCACCGCGAGCGATCATGACCGCGTCACTCGCCGAAACAATGCCGTGCAGATTTTCGGTGGCAGGCTTCGTTTCGATCTTCGCGATTACACGCACATCTTTTTTACGCTTCTTTATCATCGCCTTGAGTGCCTCAATGTCCTCGGCCGTGTGTACAAACGAGAG
>CAZTHB010000023.1:0-1376 GCA_964613485.1 uncultured Candidatus Saccharibacteria bacterium | reverse complement strand
AAGATCGAGAAGGTCGTGGATGAGCGCCTGTTCGTTCGCCTCGGCTTGATCGTCTTCTGCTGCCTCGCGGTCTTCGCGCTCGCCACTCAGTGGCGTGAACAGCACCCGGTCAGATTCGTGGGTCACACGCAGTACGTGGTCTCCGAAGGACAGATGTCTCTCTGGGATGTCGTCGCCTCGCTCCCCTATGGGAACGAGATCGAGGCCAGGCGCATCGTCGAGCCGCTGGCAGCCGCCAACAAGCTCGAAAGCGTCTCCGTGAAGCCCGGTCAGAGCTTGACCGTGCCTCAGTACGTGTGGCGCAACACCTCCCTCGCGTGGTGGTTCTGGGCTTCCCTCGTCATCGGCACCCTCGCCGCGATCTTCGTCATCCTCGCATGGCGAACCGAGATCAAGTGGCTCAGGCGCCGTTACAACATCGGAGGCAATCAGTGACCACTCTGCACACAAGCAATTCGGTTGCCCGCGAGCTCCACGGCCAGCATTGGTCATCGGTGCGCGCCTACAAGCGCGCTCGACAGGAGCTACTCGACACGCTCGAGCCAAACCGCAGCCTTCAGGCTGCGGTGAAGAGTCAGGACAACGAGTTCTTCGTGACTCGCCTGAAGGGAGTGCTGCAAGAGCGTAGACGTCACAAGTGGCGACTACTGCAGTATCGGGTCGACCACTGGCTCGGCTTGTACAGCTTGAGGTCGGCCTTCATGGTCTTCCTTCTTCTGTACTGCCTCCCTCTCATGGCATTCGCCGGCATCGTCTGGCTGATCGCTCGCTGACCCCTACTCAGCCCCACAAATAACCCCCACGTTTCGGCGTGGGGGTTCATCTTTTTTATGTAATCTTTTGCCAGTTTATGGACGCAGTGTGCCAGCAAAGACCTGCCATGCAAGTGCCGACTTGGCTACAAGGCTCAGGATAATATATGCGCGCTCCCCATAGACGTAGCTCTTCCATTTGCCTACTTTCAGATACTGAAGCACCATATTGATCGCGAAGCAATTGAAGAACGCAAAGATACTGACGTAAATCCAGTACACGAAGGTGGGAATCTTAGCTTCTTCTGGCCCATAGTTTCCAGCTGCCCAAAAATAAACCATCACCGCAACCCACGGCAAAATACCAGCCAAACAACCTAGCCAATACGACAGCCAGTTAGTTCTTTTAGTCGTCTGATTATGTACTTCCATCACGAGCCCGCAAAGGTTCATTATTGCGGTCAAGCCGAAAATCAGAATGAGCGCTGTGATATCATAGATACCCGTCAGTATTGCGATAGCTATCATCATTGTGCTAGCAGAAAATGAATACTCCACCCAACGATATGCATTGAGGCCCTTACGCAGACCTTTGTTGTAAGCCTTATTACCCACCGTGGCAAT
>CAZTHB010000022.1:9720-13235 GCA_964613485.1 uncultured Candidatus Saccharibacteria bacterium | reverse complement strand
ATGTCTGTTGCGGGGTCGATAACAATTGTCGTAAAGCCGGCTCTTTCAGCACTTAGAACGGACGCCAGGCAGTCTTGCGTGGGGCGCAGAGAGCCATCGAGTGCAAGTTCAGCCACGAAGCACATCTTCGTCGAAGGCTCTTTTATTTGCTGAGTCGCTATGAGTATGCCTGCGGCGATGGCTAGGTCACAATTGATACCAGTCTTTGCGACATCTGCTGGAGCTAAATTGATAGTTACTTTTCTGGGAGGAAATTCGAGACCACTATTGCGGATAGCACTGCGAATCCTTTCCCGAGATTCTTCGATTGATTTACTCGGTAGGCCAACAATAGTAATGCCTGGTAATCCGGCGAAGACGTCGGTCTCGATAGTGATTGGGTGTGGTTGCGCTCCATGATGTGCGAGCGTGTGCGTTTGTGCGATCATTTTTACCCCCTTTGATCGCAATATAGCGTATAAAAAGCGAACAAACAAGCAGAAGCGCTATAAAGCTTGTTGCTGGTACCAAGTGGCAGCAGCTTCTGGCGGAATAACATTAACGATCATGCCGGTACCAACCTCAAGCCCACCCCAAGGTGAAACGACATTTCGTCCACATACCTTAAGTGTGAGGCGCTGATTTTTGTGTATGCCTTGGTCTACAATAAGATTGTAGCTAATATCTGTGTCTGTGAGTGCTCGGGTAATCGGCGCGAGGAGCTCCGCCGCACTTGAAAGTATGGCATTATCGCAGTCATCGAGTACCGAGATTGTTCGCTTAGGCAGTATCCAGGCCTCCATCTGCCACTGCGATGCATAGGGGCAGAATGCGATCCAATCTACATTTTCTGCAATAAGTCGAACTTTCTTGGAGCGTTCGAAGTCGATGATCGCATCAAATGGATCATTCTGAAAGTGTTCATAATAATGAGCGCATGCTTCTGCCTCTCGAACTATTTGAGGCGGAACGATTGGGAGTGCGATGATTTGACTATGTGCATGGGCTAGCGATGCCCCAGCTTCGTAGCCGTCGTTACGAAAGATTGAGACGTACGCAATATGCTTGTTTTGCTTGATGCTCACACTTCTTTGTCGGTACGCTTGCAGCACAGTGCTGATCTGTCCCGGGTCAAGCGACCCAAAGGCTACATTTGATAGTGGCGTATCAATGACAAGTTCCTGCTGACCGTATGCCACAGGGTTGTCTAGGGTGAGGGCAGGGTATTTGTTCTCGACTACTTTTACATTCCAGGGTCGGCCCGACTCGCGTGGGGGGATTTCGAGGACGGATTTCTGGAGGTCCAAACGTGGTGAATCAGCCGACTCGACCATAGGATGATCATGACTTGCGGTGTCGTACGGTCGATTTTTACGCTTCGGGGCAACGAGGACATAGTATTCATGGAGATAGTCACGACGTATTTCGGTTGCTGATTGTGATACATCAAGGTTTAGCTTGGCTGCTGGATGGGTATCTGGTAAGGGAGTAGCTACTGCGGCAACTTTTTGGCTTTCTTGAGCCGGTAGAGTGCTCGCAACCACCGGCTCCTCCACATGAATCGTACGGTGCATATCATGTGCGGGTATATGTACTCGTTCCATAGTACTTATACTACCGTACAGCTGGTTAAAACGTAAGCGCTTTGACAGTCTGTTTATTGTTTACGGGTGTTGAGTCGCTCTCTAAGGTACTGAAGGATATGGAGAGAGGCATCCGGCTGGGCGAATTTTGCGAGCCGAGGTGCGTAGTCTTCTTGTTGAGAAAGGATTTGGCGCACGGCTTGAGCTATGTCTCGTGGCTTTTCGGCAACAATCCCAAGCTTGAAACGGTCTACTAGTTCTGCATTGCCTTCTTCTTGCCCTGGTATGACCTTGTTGATGATCATTGGCTTTTTGGCTGCGATACATTCCATGACAGTTGAGCCACCGGCTTTTGTGATAATGAGGGCTGCATTCTTTATGAATTCTGGCATTTTGTCAGTCCAGCCAATGAGGCGGAAATTTTCCGGTAGTTCGTAGGAATCCGCCCTCAATGATTCAAGTAAATCTTCGTCGCGTCCAGCAATTAGAATGAAAGTGGTTTTGTCGATTAGGGCAAGCTGCTTGACCATTCTTTTTACATAGCCGGCGCGCAATGATGATGCACTAATAGTGACAATTTGATCTGTAGATGGAATATCTAGTTCTTTCAAAACACTTGTGTTAACGGGCTGAGTAAATGATTCATGAACTGGATAGCCGAGAGGGAAAATCTTTTTATTCGCCACGCCGAGCTTATGTAGACTAGCGGCGGTCGGCTCGTTCGCTACGAGGTAGAAGTCACTGTCTGGCTGTGCCCAAGCGGAATGCACAGTGATTGAGTCTGTGATGAGCGTTGCAAATTCTACATCAAAATATTCTTTTGTAATCGAATAGGCTATGTATTGCCAGATCGGATAATTAGAAATGATTAATGCGGGGTTATGTGCAGCAATGATACCTATGAGTGCTTTACGACGGATGGGGTAATTGAGCGCGTTAATAAAACGAATGGGGAGATGGTTTTTGTCTGTTGAGGTGTAAATCCACTTATGGATGAGTGGAGTGTGCTTGGCATTGATCTCGTATATGCGTTTTGAGGCGGTGTTGAAGATGCTGCTCACTTCATCCGAGAAGTCTACAACTTCGATATTGAAGTTTAAGTCATGATGCTTCTCAGCGGCTGATTTGAGAGCGCGAGCTGTTGCCATATGACCCTGCCCAAAGTTTGATGACAGGATGAGAATTGTGTCGGGGGTCTGTTTTTGCTGCATGATGGTTACCTTTATATTATTTTACCTGCCTCGTGCTGATTCTCCTAGTGGCTATCTGGCAAATAGGAGGGGAAAATGCTATAGTGGTGCTCTTGGGGCTGACTAGCTTCGACAGAGTGACCTTGAAAGATATACTGGCAAGCCGGGTTGGGATGAACGTTATCCGTCCTACTCAACAAGTGAGAACTCTCTTGTTAGCCGCGTACGCTCAGTCTATGCTGATGCGTTCGCAGCACCAGCTTTTGCTTAATTCGTAAAAGCCGCTGACTACTCGACACCAACTAGAGTCTGAAGCGCCATATTTTGTTGGTTGCGTGGGATGTGCGCCGACGTACGCAATTCACTAAGCTTATATGCGCCGGGAAAGGGACGTGCTTTGGCTCGTTTTGAATCGCTCTTTTCTAAAAAATCCCGTAAGCGAGCTACGCTTGTAGAAGGTATATTGATCACATTCTGGACGAGGGTGCGATTCCCTCCAGCTCCACCAAAAAATCCTGAGCTATTATGGCTGGGGATTTTTTGGTTAAAGCCGGAAGAACAAAGCCGTGAGGGCAAAAATTCCGGTAATGTTTTAAATAGTATGTGTAATGATAATAAATGCGACTTTCATACAAAATGATCTGAAAAGCTTATGTTATATCGCCTATATTGTTGCAATATTGCATTGGTGAGCGCAGTATAGACCACGTCATTACGTACCTAGGTAAGGAGGTCTTCGGATGGGTCCAGTCGAATTGCACGA
>CAZTHB010000022.1:0-9620 GCA_964613485.1 uncultured Candidatus Saccharibacteria bacterium | reverse complement strand
CCTGAGCTATGGGATATCACATCCGCCCCTGAATTTATGGGTCGAATCGACATGCGTGCGGCCTAATCCTGTACGTGACGAGGTGTTCTTCGTCACGTTTTTTGTTTTCTTTACAGATCAAATTATGCAAAGTGGTTAAGCTAATTTTTTTGATCGATACGATTAGCTAAGGACTGGAAGGATGCCGAGGGGGCGATTGGATGCATGCTCTGGAGATTTTTAACGAGCCCTAAAGCATGGATTAAACTTAATATATTGTAAAAAACACATCATCATGCGGTATGCAATACAGGGTATTGCGATGTTCATGTTTGCTACTTAATGTAGCGACCCCGAATGTCAGTGCGACTATGAATGTCTGAATAAAAAAAGTAGTCAAAGAGGCTTGATGCTCGAAGTGCTTATGCTACAATAATCATAAGTTTTAACGTTATATAAACACACCCATGCGCAAGCTTAAAAAACAAATCACTAGAACTACTTCAGTTAGACCGGCGTTGCCTGTTGACGGTGTTAGGATTGGCATGCCTCGCGAGCAGTGGCTTGCTCAGCAAGAAAAAGCTCGTATATCTAAGCCTCGTCCAGTTATAGGAAGTATTGGCATTCTCGTGACGGTGGCGGTGACTCTTGCATTAGCGCTGTTTGTGCAGCCAGGAAGTGCACGTGCGTTTGAGCTACTCACGCAGAATAATTGGACTGGTGGCGTCGGCACAGACCCGGGCGCACACGAATATGCAGCGGCCACCAACATGAATACGGACACTCCAGGCCAGCTCAAGATTGATACAACTAATGGGACCTATGCGAATTGGTGCAATACAGGAGCGGGTGAGTGTGATGCGGATTGGGGTTTCAGGCAGCCGCTGTATTTGCACAATCAAGGTGGTACTACGCTAAATGACACGATTATTGTCCAGAAAATTCCCTATAATCCCTCAATGAATAGTGATTATTCGGATCTGCGATTTGTGAGTGAGGACGGCGTGACACCGTTTGACTATGTACTCGTCAATGCTACCCCGGAGAGTGTTTTGGCATATATTAAAATCCCGTTAATTAATGCATACGATTCTGGCAATGTGTTTATGTACTACGGCAATGCAACTGCGACAAGCCTTTCTGATAGAGGCGCGGTGTTTTCGTATCACGATGATTTTGATCTAGGTCTTTGTGGTAACGGTACGATTAGTTGTGGGGCAGACACTTGGGCAGCAGTACAAGATGGTGAAGCACGCTACATTATAGAAAGCGCAAATATTTCAGCTTACTTTAATACTAATAATGACCGTTCAGTCGATCGAGCTTATCAGCTGGAAATTAAGTTTGATCTGAGTAACTACTCGTGCGACCAGCAACTTAATGGTGGGGTCGGTCCGAATCTCAATGACGACGTAATAGGTGTTGGTACTGGAACGAGTCAGTACGTTAGGTGTGATGATTCGGGCAAATACTGGTCGCCACTTGCTGGCGTACAGAATCCCGTTGGTTCGCATAACGATACTGCGGACACCGTACGTATTCGAGATGATCAATGGGTGATTGTACAGTTCATCAATCTTGCAAGCGGGGGCACTATGCTTCAGTACAGTAGTGATGGTGGCGCAAATTTCACCGAACCAAATTACTATGTAAGAGATACCGAAGTCTTTGAGCCTACAAGTATGTTTATCGGTAACGGTGGCTCTGATTCGTTTGACTTCAGATTGAAGAATATCTTTGGTTACCCTTATGACCCAGCTGTGCGAACGGCTTTAGGTGGTGAACAAGTCGCAGGAGGGTATACGGGCGAGCTCGAGTCGGCAGTTTATGATTTGGGCAGTAATAATACTACTTTTGGTGCTTTAAATGTCGCAACAACTTGGTATAGCTCCACCGGAAACTACGCGGTCTATGTACGTGGAGGAGTGAATGCGCCAAGCGATGCGATATATGAATATTGCGGAGCTTTGACCGGTGGGCCACTTTCGGAGAGCAGTTGTATTCCGGATAATGCTCGCTATATACAGTATAAAATCGTGATGAATGATTCGAGTACGAATTACCTCGAGATCAACGAAGTATCGATGGAATATGATACCGATGAAGTGCCTCCTACGCAGGTCGCTAACTTGCAGATGTTTGATAATGTCAGGAATGAGTCGATAGCAGATGGTGCATGGACAAATATCAATCCAGCAATTAGCTGGGACGCAAGTACTGATTCTGGGCTTGGTATGTTGGGCTACTGCTTCTACCTTGGTACTGATCAAAGCGCAGATCTGACTACAACAGCAGGGATAATAACGGCATCGAGTATTGTAGACACGAATGGCGCTTGTGCTTTCGCTGCTTCGACTGGTGTCAGTACAGACTTAGACTCATTATCACATAGTGCATTCAATAATGGTGAAACGTATTATTTCAAAATAAGCGCTATCGACGTGGTGGGCAACGTATCGACCCCTACTACTGTCAGCTTCAAATATGATGCCGAATCTCCATATATAGGTACGAGTTTTAATCTCCCCCCGATATTCAACTCAAAAGCCTTTACTGTGACATGGCTTACGCTTGGTGCATTGATTGATAATCATTCAGGAGTAGCTGGGTTTAAATATTGTGTGACAAATATGACCATCGGGTTTTCTGGGTGTAATCCTGGTGACCCAAATTGGTACGGGGCAGCTCATACGTCTGGTAACATCTGGGATACGAGCGACGTAGTACCATTTTCGGATGGAGCAATCACGATGTCACCAGATGACTTCGATAGGATAGATAATAGCGGGATGGGATTTGCCGGGGTTAACATGATCTCGATTAAAGCAAATTGATAATACAGGTAATTATAGTACTGATCAAACTGTACTCACTACACTAGTGGCTATTTCGGCAGCAAATGCACCTACGAATCTAGCAGTGAATCCAAGCTCGAATACTATTAATGAATTCTCCTTTACCTGGCAGACCCCTTCGTTTTATCTAGGGAATCCAGGTGGAATAAATTATTGCTGGACGGTCAATGAAGCAATTGATGTAGATGGGGCAAACTGTAACTGGACTGGCGCGGGTATTACGCAGCTCGCAAATGGCCCCTATGCTACGCAGCAAGGTGTGAACACATTGTACTTGGCGGCTAAAGATGATTCTGGCAACTTTGATGGTACACAGTTTACCTCCGTGAACTTCACGGCCTCTACCGCCGCACCTGGTGTCCCGCAGAATCTCGATATTTCGGATGTCTCGACACGTGCGACTAGTACTTGGAAACTCGCCATGTCCTGGTCGGTGCCAACTCAAGTTGGTGCGGGGATAGCTGGGTATCGAGTATATCGGTCTACAGACAATTCAACCTTCACTCAAGTTGGTTCAACATCGGCAGACAATCTTAGCTTCATTGATAGTGGGCTCTCCCAAACAGATTATTACTATAATGTGAAGGCTTGCGATAACGCTGGAAGCTGTAGTATAGCCTCAACTGTGGCATCGAAGCGGCCAACTGGACGGTTTACGGAGCCCGCCAATCTTGTCACTGGGCCAGTTGTCTCCAACCTTAGTACGCGCAAAGCAACGGTGAGTTGGACTACAGATCGAGATAGCGATTCGAAGGTCGCATTTGGCACAGCTTCTGGGCAGTATCAGGCTGAAGAAGTCGCTAACTCAACCCAAACTCCCGACCATACAATCAATCTCACTAATCTCCAGCCAGGTACACAGTACTTTTATGTGGCAAAATGGACTGATCAGGATGGAAATACTGGTACGAGTGCAGAGAAAAGTTTCACGACAGCCCCAGCCCCTACGGTCAGTGAAGTGAATGTGACGGGCTTGGGTGTAAGCAATGCTACTATCAACTTCACCACTAAGAATGCAGCAAAGGTTAAGTTGTACTACGGGCTTTCAGATGGCTTTGGTGGCGTGAAGACGATAAATACCTCAACTGAAGAGTCTCAATATAGCCTGCCTATTGATGGGCTCAGTGACGGTACCAAGTACTTCTATAAGATAAATCCTATAGACTCTGATGGAAACGAATATGACGCAAATATGTATTCATTAACAACCCCCGCTCGTCCGCGTATTAGTAATCTGCGGTTCCAGTCAGTTGACGGAGAACCATCGAGTACGCTCAAGGTGACATGGAATACTAATGTTCCTGCAACGAGCCGTATCTCATACGGTCCAAGCCCTCAGGACCAGGAAGAAGCAATTGATTCTAAGCTTGTTGCGGAACATGAGCTTATCATCCGGGGTCTCGCCGATGATACGGACTATACTTTGACAGCTGAGTCGCGTGACGCAGCTGGCAATGTAGCAGTAAGTGACCTGCAGAAGTTCCATACTGCCTTAGATACGCGTCCACCAAAGATTTCGGATGTCACGATTGAGACTGGCCTGCGTGGTTCTGGTGCAGAGTCTCGTGGCCAGATCATCATCTCCTGGCGAACGGATGAGCCGTCTACCTCCCAGGTTGCATTTGGGCAGGGTCAAACGGGAGAACTGGGGAGTAAAACTCCCGAGGATGGCCGCCTCACTACAGAGCATGTCGTGATCGTGTCTGATTTGCCTACCTCCAGCATCTATCGAGTGCAGGCGTTGTCACGCGATAAGGCAGACAATCAGTCAAATGCAGATGCTCAGTCAGCGATCATAGGGCGAGGAGCAGACAATATCTTCAGTATTATCTTCAACGCGCTTCAGAAAATCTTTGGGCTTGGGCAGAACTAATGGAACGAAATAATATCATTCGGTTCAAAGGAGTCTCGAAGGAGTTTATAGCTGCTGATGGTGCGGTTCGGGTGCTACATGATGTAAATTTTGCGGTGGAGCGCAATAGTTTTACCGTTATTTATGGTCCGTCTGGGAGTGGTAAGACGACTATCCTAAATATTATCTTAGGTTTGCTTAAGCCGACGGAAGGTACGGTGCTTGTAAATGGTGAAAACCTATATGGTCTCACGCAAGACGAGCGGGCTCAGTTTAGGGCAGGGCATTTTGGTATGGTGAGCCAAACCAATAACTGGATCAATAGTCTGAGTGTTGTAGAAAATATTTCAGCACCGTTATATTTCCGAGGTTATTCCCACGCTGAGGCTACCAAGCAGGCGATTATGAGCTTGAACCGTGTTGGTATGGGGCGCTATGCGAATTATCAGCCGACAGTACTATCGGTTGGGCAGCAGCAGCGAGTACAGATGGCTCGGGCCACTGTCGATACTCCTATGATACTGGTAGCCGATGAGCCTACAGGCAGCTTGGACAGTAAGACTGGCGATCAGATCATGCAGCTTATTACGTCATTCAAGAATCACGGTGATACGACGGTGATACTGGTGACTCATAATGCTGAATTTATCTCACTGAGTGATCATAGGATATTTATCAAGGATGGTGAGCTTGTCGATGATGAGGGTGGCTATCATGCGGGCGAGGAGACCTATGGCTCTAAGGAGCGTCTGGCAAATGCCTTCTCGCATGCTCTAGCCCAGGCTGATTCGAAAAAGCAAGCGTCGAGGAAGGCAAAGAAATGATGCGAAAAAACAGCAATCTAAGGTCACTAAGCGTCCAGTCATGAATGATCTTCAGAAGAAAGAGCATGTCTTGCACTCCAAAACTCGACCAATTGCTTTATCACTTATATTGAGCCTTGCTCTCAAGAATCTTGCTTTCAAGAAGCTACGCACGTCGCTTACTGCTCTAGGCGTTGTAATTGGTGTTGGGTCGGTTGTGTTCTTGTTCGCATTCGCAACGGGATTGCAGAACCTCGTAAGTAAGCAGGTCATTGACTCGAAGTCTGTGAAGACGATTGATGTGAGCTCGGCGCGCTCAAAAGTTGTTCGATTGGATGAAGATAGTCAGTCAAAGATGAAAAGTATCGGCTCCGTTCAGGATGTTACACGGATCTACAATGCAGCCGGTAAACTCTCAGCCCAGCAGTCGCAGCTCGATGCGGTTGTGTATGGCGTTGATCGATCATACCTTGAGCTGAGCTCGATTAAGCTATTGCACGGCAGTATGCTGACTAAGGATGAGTCGAACGTAGCGCTTGTAAACTCTGCACTCGCTAAGGCGCTAGGAATAGATCAAGACAAGATTGTAGGGCAAACCATTCGGCTTAGTTTCACGGTCGCCAATACCAACAACGAAACAAAGCAGTCAGTTGAACAACAGTTTACTGTCAAGGGCGTAGTAGACGGAGCTGCTGGAGCGGAGGCATACATTGGTAGTGGTATCTTTGAGCAGAATGGCGCGAATGTAGCCAGTAACGTTAAGATTCTTGTTACAAACCAGCAGGACGTAGCGCAGGTGCGTCGTGAGATTGAGAGTCTTGGCTTTAGTACGACATCGCCGCTTGATACGCTTGACCAAATTAATCAAGTTTTTGGTCTTTTGCAGCTAATCCTTATCGGTTTTGGTGGGATTGGGGTAATTATTGCGATTCTTGGTATGTTTAACACACTGACTATCTCTTTGCTTGAGCGCACACGAGAAATTGGATTGATGGTAACGCTCGGAGCGCGGCAGCGTGATGTGAAGCGCATGTTTATTGTTGAGTCCCTGGCACTTTCAGTAATAGGCGGGCTGCTTGGTATTGTAGGGGCATGGTTACTGGGCATCGGTGCGAATGTAGCACTCAATGCATTTGCGCAGAGTCGAGGAGTGACCGAGCAGGTGAGCACATTCTCGTTTCCACCTACTCTCATTGCTGCAACACTTGTCTTGAGTGCAGTTATGGGGCTGTTGGTAGCATACTTTCCGGCACGTCGAGCGGCATCGATAGATCCGATCGAAGCACTTCGTAATGAATAGTTGAGTGCATAGTCAAAACAAATTGACTTAAGTTACAGCCCCTCAATGGAAGGGCTGTTTTATACTGTAAGTGAATAATGTGAGGAGAATACCAATGACAATGCCTATAGACCTAATACTTGTGCGACATGGACAATCAGAGCAGAACCATATCCTGCAGAAGCCAGGCATGGCGATAACAGTCTAGATGATCTGTATAGGGCTACACCGCCCTCTCAGTTCCGACTAACGGATCGTGGTCGCGAGCAAGCCAAGGTGACTGGTGACTGGTTGCGAGACCAAGGGCTTGGTAGATTTGATCGGCGGTATGTTTCAGACTATGTCCGAGCTAAAGAAACGGCTGCTTACTTGGCTCTTGAAGGCCCGAATTGGTATGTTGAGCATGGCTTGCGCGAGCGTGAGTGGGGAGAGCTTGACGGTATGAGCTGGGAAGAGCGCGAAGAATATTTTCAAAAGCGGAGCTGGCCAACATCGACCGACCCTTTTTATTGGGTACCGCCAAATGGTGAGTCGATAGCTCAAATGTCGATGCGAGTGAAGTCATTGCTCGATACTATGCATCGGGAGTGTGACGATATGCAGGTGATCGTGGTTTGTCATGGGGAGGTGATGTGGGCATTCCGCTATCTGTTGGAGCGCATGTCTTCGCAGCGCTGGATGCAGCTTGAATCTTCTGATGAGGCAGGAGTGAAGATAAATAATTGTCAGGTCCTACATTATACCCGTCGAAATCCTGATACGGGAGAGCTGACAGGACACCTCAACTGGATGCAGTCCATGTGCCCAAGTAGTACTAAAAATAACGGTCCTGGTTGGCTGCCGATAGATCGTCAAACATTTACGAATGAAGAATTGCTCACGATGGCGGAGCAGGCCCCCTCGCTCTTAAGGCCCCCTCATAAAAAATCCTAAAGCAGTACCCGCTGGAATAAATAGTGCCCCAAATTTCGTGGGGCACTATTTATTAGTTTTTGCCAAAATAAAAACCAGGTTAGAGGGTTGTGGGGACCGTTCTAACCTGGAAGTTTTAGTTCTGTGTTTGTTTTTGAGTAATATATGTGTGCAGCAGCACATTTAGATAATACTGGTCTTCACTACCTGCTGTCAACAAAAAAGCTGTGGATAACCACAACTTTTTTAAAACATATTTTTTATGGATTACAAGCTTAGCTTAAGCGTCTTGAGTTTGGCTGACAAAGTCACTCGCCGAAGTGCCGTTACCTGCATACTCACCATGACGAGCCAATGCGTTGTCGCGAGTGAGGCCTAAGTAGATTTCTTGGGCTTTATTGAGGTTTTCTGCCTTGCCGCCCCAGGCTTGCATGGCGGGGTCTTGTACAGCACGCGAGAACGAGAAGGTGATTGGCCAAGGCTGTGGACCCTTTGCTCCTATAGCCTGCAGGTTATTACGGGCCTGCTCTGGTGTTTGGCCTCCAGACAAGAAGACAATCCCAGCAAGTTCCTTTGGCACGCTACTGGTGAGCATGGCAAGCGTGGCCTCTGCTACCTCATCTGGGGTTGATTGATTCTGGGCTTGTTTGCCAGCGAGTACCATGCTGGTCTTAAGGATGGTGCCCTTAAGGTCGACCCGGTATGCCTGTAGCATTGCCATGAGAAGTTCTACAGCTGCTTGTGTCGCATCTTTTGCCTCGCTGAGGCTCTGCGGGCCATCATACATCACTTCGGGCTCCACAATGGGCACTATGCCGGCTGACTGACAAAGCGCTGCATAGCGCGCCATAGTGTGTAGGTTGGCGTGAAGCGCACCCTTAGTAGGGAGCCCGGCAGCAGCATTAACCTTGAAGGCAGATCGCCACTTAGCAAAGCGGGCACCCAGTGCATAATATTCCTTTAGCCGCTCGGCAAGTCCATCTAACCCTTCAGTAATGGTTTCGTCAGGGAAGTTGTCTAATGCTACGAGTCCTTTGTCTACTTTTATGCCAGGGATAATATTGTGCGACTCGAGATGCTGGGGGAACGGCATGCCACTATCGGTCTTTTGGCGGATTGTCTCGTCGTAAAAGATCACGCCAGAAAGATACTGTTCTATACCAGGAGTTGCGATAAGCATTTGTCTATATTGCCTACGGGTTTCTTCATTGCAGGTTATTCCGAGAGCGTCAAAGCGCTTTGCAGCGCTTTTCGTGCTTTCATCAGCTGCTAGTAAGCCTTTGTGATCAGCGAGCAAATCAGCTGCGATTTGACTAAGAGATTGGTTCATAGAGACTCCTTGTTGTTCTTAACTATGATACCGGTTATGTTCTCAGATCGTCAAACGATGTATGCATATAATGCATGCTACAGCATGAATAACTAGTTATTGAGACGGGCCTTTACTTCAAGAGAAGCATCTTTTTGTATTGCTTTAGCGCGAGCTACTTGTCGCTTATCGTAGCGCTTGCGTCCTCGGCCGATTGCGATCTCGAGCTTGATGAGTCCTCGGGTAACACCAATGGCGGTAGGTATAATCGCTAGGCCTTCGGCTCGTTTCGATGTCTGTAGATGATCAAGCTCTTTGCGTTTGAGGAGTAGCTTTCGAGATTGTGTCGGTTCGTATGCATGAATCTGGCTGGCTTGTGAGTACCGTCTAATGTGGCAATTTTCCAGGTATGCCTCGCCATTTCGCAAGTGGATAAAGCTACCCTTTAAGCTGACGTGACCAAGTTTTACACTCTTAACTTCTTGACCAGCCAACACCAAGCCTGCCTCCAGGCGCTCGAGGAGTTCATAGTCGTGTTTGGCACGTCGGTTGAGGGCGAGAATCTTCATGCAGACATTATACCTGATATGCGTTTGCTTTCAGTTGATTACTCTCCTTATAATAGGGGGAC
>CAZTHB010000021.1:5803-13400 GCA_964613485.1 uncultured Candidatus Saccharibacteria bacterium | reverse complement strand
TGGCTGGGGCGGAGGGATTCGAACCCCCGAATGCCGGTACCAAAAACCGGTGCCTTACCACTTGGCGACGCCCCAATATTATGTTTGATGTCTGAAAACGCCCTGATAGTATACGATCTTCTATCTGGTATTTCAATATTATAGCATAAAAAGTATTGACATATATAGATAATTAGTGTAAAGTTGTCAGGTTTGCTCATGAAAGAGCTGCTGCTTCTCCTTAAGCGGGAAGGTTCTCAACTGAAAGGGGCTATCGTGTCCACCAAGTACCTCAACATCAAGGGGCGCAAGCTCATTCCCTTGAGTGTCATCGGTATCCTGATCGCCATCGCGGTCACTGCCGGCGCGCTCACCACTACCCCCTCATCCTCGTCGTCCTCGACGAATCGCGCGACTGCCAGCCGAACGCTGACAATCGACGAGATCCGTCTGGCCGTCGAGCGAGCTACCCATCAGTCCCCCGACTACCCGCGGTTCCACGGCCGATCGGCCGCCTATCGCGCTCAGCCGGGCCCGACTATCATCATGCGTCCGCAGACGGCCGGCTCCATTCCGGGTGTCCGCAAGATGACCTTCACCCTCACGCGAAGCCAGACAGCCAAGGCGAAGGCGAAGGTGATGCAGTACGAGGCGCGTGGTGGTGTTGCGGTGGCGGGTGCGGCAGCGGCAGCGTGTGCGGTGCTCTTCATCGAAGGTACGCCGCTCGCCTCTGCCATCGGTGCCGCAGTGTGTGCCGCGCTCATCAGTTTTTGGTGGGCCGACATCGTCGACAATATGAATCAGGTGAAGGGGCGCAAGCGATGCTTCGCGATCACCGGGAATCTTCTCCCGATCTTCAACGCGTTCTGGCTCGACTTCGCTGCTGTGCGCTGTCCGCGGGCGTACAACAAGTGATGAACTCCTCCACCAACCGTCAGTCGAAGCGGCGCGCTCTCCTGCGTCGATTCCTCATCGCATCTCCTCTGTTCATGCTCATCGTGGGTCTTGCCGCTTGGCTTGATCACTTGGGCAAGTATCAGACGGTGCCCGTAGCCTTGATCGTTGGCTTGGTCGTGGTCATTGTACTGCTGCCGAGTCGTCGATCGGGATCCGACAACTCCTAGCTCTTTCGTTAGGGCCACAAATAAGGGGTCAGACTAGCAATAGTTTGACCCCTTCATACATTTACTTATTACTTACGGGTATTCACTGATTGACTTATAGTGATGTGGAATGTATAAATATGTTACTAACCGCACCTATCAGGGAGGATCAATGGAGGCACTGGCAGGACTTTTCCTGCTTGGCTTTGCGATTGCTCTCCTCTGGGGTGCGATCAAGTCGCTTATCGGCTGCTTAGCTCGAGTGTGTATACTTGGGCTCGGGGTATTGTTTCTCGTCGAGGGACTACATCTCCTCTCGTAGCCGTTTGTCATGATACGGAACCTCTACTAGTGAAAGTTGAGTTGCGATGAGTAGTGGAAAATGCGAGCGCTGTCATGGCTCGCTTGAAGAGTGTACGTACTGTGATGGTCGCGGCTGCTCACAGTGCTATAGTGGCAAGCGGTGCAAGGACGCTTGTTGGGGATCGTCTGGTGGCAAATGGTGGAGCAAGCATCGGTAATCCGTGTATGCAGACTCCGTACAATGATGTACGGAGTCTATTTTTTATTGCACTTCCCAAATTATTTGACCGCTTTGGGTGTCCTCTACCCCTATGCCAAGATGGTTGAGATTATCACGGATTTTGTCGCTCCGCTCAAAGTCTTTATGCTTCCGAACATCCTCCCTATTGTCTACGAGCTGCATTATCGAATCGTCTAGTTTCAGATCACGGAGATTAGCGAATAACCCGATACCAAAGATAGTATCGATATGTCGTGCGAAGTCTAGCATGCTGTCAGAATAATCGCCTGATCGTTCAGCTTCTGCTACGACTGCAAGTGCTTGGGGGGTGTTGAGGTCATCGGCAACCGCAGCGTCGAATTGCTCTATGAATGTATGAGTGCGCTTAGAATTCATCTCAGAAGAATTATTGAGCAGCTTACTCGCCCACTCGCGGAGCGCTTTGCGGCGCTGACGAGCTGCAAGGAGCGTATCTTCAGAAAAATCCATTTGACTTCGATAGTGACCGGAGAGGATAAACAGACGAAACGCCAATGGATCAGTAACCCCATCGAGTGTACGGAAGTTTCCGAGACTTTTGCTCATCTTTTCTGATTCTACATTCAAAAATTCATTATGGATCCAGAAGCGAGCTAGTTCGCCCCCATTCTGGGCAATTTCATTCTCGTGATGAGGAAACTTAAGGTCAATCCCACCCGTGTGTATGTCGAATGTATCCCCAAGGTATTTGGTACTCATTGCTGAGCACTCGATGTGCCACCCTGGTCGTCCAGGAAAGTTCTTGCCGTCAATGTCGAAATCCCAAGACGGCTCGCCTAGCTTAATTGCTTTCCACAGGGCGAAGTCCCCTGCCCCCTGCTTCTGATCCTGATCGTCGATGCGAGCCTGGCGCTCGGATTCGAGCGCGATGTGAACGAGTTGACCATATGTTTGGCCAGCGGCGGTATATTTTTCGAGCGAAAAATACACACTACCGTCGGCGATATATGCTATGTCATCGTTTATCAGTTGGCGAATCATCGTTTGCATCTCATCGATGTGCTCCGTGGCACGCGGGAGAGTTGCGATGTCAGTGAGATTGACCCCGACTTTTTGGAGGTCCTGCCTGAATGCTCCTAGATACTTGTGTGTGAGTTCCTTGAGGGCTTCGGTGGGTTGAGCATCTGGATAAAGCTCATGGGCGCGCGTGATCATCTTGTCGTCAATGTCAGTGATATTCATTACCCACTGAACGTCGTAGCCGCCGATATGCCGCAGGGCGCGCTGCAGGGTATCGGCCGTGATGAAAGCGCGCATATTGCCAATGTGTGCATGATCGTAGACGGTTGGACCGCACGAATACATCGTGACTCGATCGGGCCTTAATGGGGTAAAAGGTTCTTTTTGTGAGCTGAGTGAGTTATAGAGAGAAATAGTTGTCATGGGGTGAGTGGCTTTCGATTAATAATTGCTCGGAGTACGTCAGCAGTACGTCGACAGTCGTCGAGCGCGTTATGAGCATCGCGCGCATCTTGCCCAAAAGCCTGGAAGGTTTCTTCTGAGCGAATGATTTCGGGATGCCCTTGCTCGCAGAGGTATGTGTAGGCAAGCGTCCATATGTCTATGTGATGATAGTCATACATGGTATCTCGACGCCGGATTGTGCGCAGGAATGCATCTAACCATGCACGATCAAAGCTTACATTCCATGATGCGAGATATACGTTTTCGCCAAAAGTATCGATGAACTGTCGGGCTACTTCTTTTGCGCTAGGGGCATTGCTGACTCGTTCGGCCGTGATATCGGTATGCTCCAATACCCAGGGATCGAGTCGTGCCGGGTTTGCCTTGATATCACTGAGAAAGTGACTTTTTTCTTCTAGTGACTGCTTGTCGAGTAGTACGGCACCAAGCTGTGTCGGGTCACCTGGATCAATGACATCGTTCGTCTCGGTATCACGCGTGAAGCCCGTACTCTCGAAGTCAATTAAGAGAATGTCTTTCGAGAAGCCAGCAAATGTGCTCATACTTGTACCTCGGTGCGGCCTGAGAATGCGCGTGATAATGTTACTTGGTCGGCGTATTCGACATCGGCTCCAACAGGCATGCCTTGAGCCAGTCGAGTGACTCGGACTGGCGCGCTCGCAAGTTGCTTGGCGATATACATAGCCGTAGTCTCCCCTTCTACGGTAGCGTTAGTTGCGAGGACGATCTCTGCAGGATCGGTGGCGGCGATGCGCGTGAGGAGTGTATCAATCTTGAGTTGGCTCGGCCCAATCCCGTCTATTGGGCTAAGGAGTCCGTGAAGCACATGGTATCGGCCACGAAACGAACCTGTGCGTTCGAGCGCAACGATATCGAGCGGCTGAGCAACGACGACGATCATGTCGTCTTCTCTTCCTTGGTCCTGACAAAGTTCGCACAATTCATGGGTTGCGAAGCTATGGCACTGTGCACAAAACTGCAATCCATCACGTAGTCCTATCAGTGATTCACCGAGCCTTTTGGGGTCACCAAAGCGCACCAAATACATAGTGAGTCGTTCGGCAGTCTTTGGACCAATTGACGGAAGTTTGGCGAACTCCTCGATAGCGCGCGTAATTTGCTTGGGCAAGATTTGTGACACTATTATTCCAGGGTTTAGAGGCCGGGGATCTTGAGATCTCCCATGCGGCCTTTCATTTTTTCGGCAACCTCGCGTTGGAGAGTCCCCATGGCTTGGTTTACTGCTGATTCGATGAGTTTCTCCAGCCTTGGAAGGTCATCGATGTCAAACTTGTCTTTGTCGAGCTTGATACTGGTGACCTTTTGTTCCCCATTCACCACTACAACTACTGCGCCGTTTCCGGCATCAGCCTCTACTTCAACTTGTTTGAGCTCTTTTTGTAGCTTACGAAGCTCATTCATGGCCTTAACTTGTTCGAGCATATACTGTTCTCCTTCGTAATAAATTCAGTAGTACATCCCCTGTACGATGCTATCTATTGTACCGCAGATGGGGTGGTTATTGCACTTGGTAGAGCCGGGCTTCTGAGGAGTTGGTCTTCACTTGATCGAGTTGTTTCCAGGCGGCGGGGGTGGCTTGCCAATATTTGGCATCAGGTTTACCGACTAGCCAGAGACGACCACTGGCAGGCCTAATGGTACTCAGGTTATCTGCATATATGCTCTCAGCGCGGTCGTAGAGGAGTGATGATTCACCATATCCATTTGGCTTGCCGTACGACGAAGCTGATGTGTTGAGCAGGAGCTGAGTAGATGACGCTGGGTTCGTTTGCTTCTGTAGATTATGGGAATCTGAGCAGGAGTTACAATAATAACTAAAGTCAAAATACGTGTAGAGCTCTGCTGCCATGAGTGAGTCGCCAGGTGTATATCGATCATTAATATACGTACCGACCGAGCCCATTGAGTGAGTGGCCTGCCGGGCAACATTGCCTACCCCGATCCCGCAAATAATGAGTGTACCTAACAGAATTGCTACGCCGGTTGCTTGATGTTGTCGAATGAGTCGTGTGATGGCGATGCCTAGCAGGATGTACATGCCATTTGCAGCAAATACCAAGTAGCGATCTTGATAAATCGGCTTAATAATCGACACTGCGATAGTCGCACTAATTGGTAATATCGTATACCAGAACAACGCGCGAATTTCCTTATGTTCATGCTTATGCAGCCAGGAGATCCATAGTATGAGGCCAATGATGAGAGCAGGAATAGCCCAGAAGACAACTTGCGGTAAAGCCATCGCATCCGTAAAGGTAATGTTTTGCCAGATACTCTTAGGGAGTGTGAAAAAGGTTGTTGCAGGGATCCAAGATATGCCCTGTCCGCGAGTAAATTGACCGTAGAATGATGGAAGCCATGGGAGCCACAGTGCAACAATAGCTAGGTTAGTGAGCCACCAATCAGTTTTGAGCCAGCGGCTTCTGCCGAGCCGCCACTTCCATGGTCGCTCTAAGCTCATCAAATACAGCCAATGAGCTACAATTGCAAATACCGTGAAGTAATGTGTATACATACCCGCCGCCATGAGTACCGCGTATAGGCTCCACCAGCGCCACTCTGAGTGCTGGTGCTCTGTAGCGCGGAGGAGTGCGTAAGTGCCGCCGAGCAAGAATAGTCCGAGTAGTCCATACATTCTTGCTTCCTGACTGTATCGCACCAGCATTGGCGCTACTGCAAGAATACTTGTACTGATGGTCGCTGCGGCTCGTCCAAAGTATCGCTTGATGAGTGCGTAGGCGATGAAGATAGTCGCGACACCAGCAACCGCACTCATGGATCGGACCGCAACTTCACTCGTACCGAAGAGTTTCATCCAGAAATACAAGAGCGCATAGTAGAGTGGTGGATGGACGTCACGTGCAGACCCTAACCAGACCTCGCCGAGTGAACGAGATGATAGCATGAGACTAAAACCTTCGTCGTGCCAGATGCTCGCCTTTGCAATGGTTAGGAAACGAGCGACTGTGGCAACTACAAGGAGACCTGCCAGTACCCACCGTTCGGGTAGTCGTTGAATGTACGGGATCGAAAGCTTATGTAGTGGTTTTGTACGGGACATAGTGGAAGCCAGCCTTACGATAACGACCTGTCATAAGGCCGAATTTAATACTGAGCAAATCAAGGAATACCTGCAGTGCAACCTTGAGGGACTTGAGGCCAGAACCACCCGATATCTTCGATCCCTCCACGATATCTTTCCAGTCTGGGACTTCGATAAGCTCTATGCTATAGCCGAGCTTACGAGCTACGGCAAGGATTTCCATATCAAACCCCCAGCCAACGATACGCTGTCGCCCAAAGATTTGGTGCGCTGCATCTGCCTCAAATACCTTGAAGCCACATTGTGTATCGGGTATGCCCGGTACGAGGAGTGTCTGAGTGAGCCAATTGCCAAAGGTTGAAATAAACTTACGAAGGCCCGTGTGTGAGTCATGTAGGTTTCGTATACAAATGCCGATCGGACGTTTCTGCTCGATGATCTGATATACATCAGTGAGATATTTGAGAGGGGTCGCCAGATCAGCGTCCATGAACATAATGTATTTACCTCGGGCGGCGAACATACCATCTCGGATTTGTTTGCCCTTCCCTACTTTTGGTCCGGTTTGCAGAAATTTAAATGCGGCGAAGTGCTTGGCTTCCGCTCTGGCTACTTTTTCGGTCCCGTCATCTGAGAGTGCATCAACGACAATCACCTCGGCATCGAGCTTGTGGTCTTTGAGGTACGTCGCGAGTGTTTTGAGGGTGCTGCCGATTCGCTTTTCCTCATTGAGGGTGGGTATAAGAATACTTAGCTGTGGTTTGCCTGACTTGGCGTTCATCTATTGACCTCAATCTCGTAGTAGAGTGTACGTTGTGGGAAGCTCGGTGAGCTGATGGCTTTGGTCCGAGCCGTTGGGTATTTGGCACGGAGTGTCTCAAGTACGGCCTCACGGCGCTCATTGTTTTGTACGAAAAATACGGTTGGGTCTTGCGTGAGCGGTACAGACTTAACTTGATCCCATTCAAGGCGCTTCCACCCTGAGCCGCGATCGAGTCCAAATCCAGAATCGATATTGTATTTGTAGTCTGACTTCGTGCGTGTGAGGTAGTCGATTGTTCGAATTGAATAGCCATCGACCACCATAAATACGGTTGGTTGGTTCGGTCCTCTGAGAGTAGTGTTGTATTGTTTGGCGATCTCAGTCATATCTTCGGCATATGCATCATAGGTATTTTGATCTCCTGCCCAGGCTACAAAATAAGCCTTATAACCTTGCAGTAAGGTGGCGGTGAGAAGGATAAAGATGAATCCTAGCCCGACGTTTCTCGCAAATGAGTTAATCGGAAATATTGCATACCATCGGCCAATGAAATATGAGAGGCCAATTGCAGCCAGGATCATCACGGCTGGGGCGGAGCCGATTGAACGCAGGCCGTGCGGTAAGCCTTCGGCAGTTAATGCAGCCGGGAGCATCATCGCGCCGAATATTAAGATCACTGCAACATAGCGACTGTGGCGTAA
>CAZTHB010000021.1:0-5703 GCA_964613485.1 uncultured Candidatus Saccharibacteria bacterium | reverse complement strand
AAGAACAGTGATTCGCGCGGACCATTGGTGGCATAGAGGGGTCGGATGTCGCGACTAAAGATCCGGAATATGTCCTGCCCATTTGCTGCCTCGTCAGGGTGCAGCCCAGGAGGGAGTTGGTCGAGTTGATAAAAGCGCATGAAGATTGCTATAAGTACGATGATTGCGAGTACGATCCATGTGCCGTATTTAGCCGTAAAGTGTTGTCGTTTAGTGACTTTCTTAGGTTTCGGGCCAGCTACCATTACTTATACTCCTTAAATACAAATCGCTTGTAAGTTAGATAATTCCAGGTCAGGCTGACTAGTGTTGCCAGTGCCTTGACGCTATTGGTCACAATGAATTGATCATCAACCAGACGCGTCACACCGATAGTCTGTGCAACATGAACGCCAACCCCTATCGGCCACACCCAGACTTGTTCGAAGAAGTAGATTACTCCACTTTGCAGAACATACAAGCCGAATGCGGTGAAGGCAAAAAAGCGTATAGCCTGCTTGAATTGCGAGTCATGGGTATCCGCCTTGAATACGAAGTTGCGATTAGCAAAAAAGCTAAACAACATAGCGATTGTAGTCGCAGGGATATTGGCAGCTAGGTTACTCAGTCCAAAAAGTCTCGTGAGTAAATTGAGTGTGCCGAAGTCTATCAGGGTGTTGATAATACCGACGATGCCAAAACGCCCCACTTGAGCTGCTTCATGGACAGCTTTGGTACGAGGTTGGTGAGCTTGTTTTGACTGAGGTTTGGTTTCGGGCATAATTCAGTTCTTTCGTTAGTAAGTATAGCTTGCTTACTATCAGTGCGTAAACATGCTTATGCTTAATTTGTGTGTTTTCGTTCAAGCGACCGGAATAGCATGAGCTCTGGACTGAAGAAGAGCTCCACATCCCCTGTAGGACCGTTACGATGCTTGGCGATGATAATGTCCGCTATGTTCTTACGCTCGGTTTCTTTATTCCAGCGGTCTTCACGGGAGATGAACATAACAACGTCGGCATCTTGCTCGATGGAGCCAGATTCACGCAAGTCGGATAGCTGTGGAATAGGTGGATTACGTGATTCGACTGCGCGTGAAAGCTGCGACAGCGCAATAACGGGCACATCAAGCTCACGCGCGAGCCCTTTGATCGATCGCGAGATTTCTGATACTTCGTTAACGCGGTTATCGCTCCCGCTATTCGATCGACCGCTCATGAGCTGCAGGTAGTCGATGATGATGAGTCCTAGCCCATGCTCGGCCTGGAGCCGTCGAGCTTTAGTTCGCATTTCTAGTGAGTTGATGAGCGCGCTATCGTCGATATAGATCGGAGCCTCCGCAAGTACTCCCATGGCACTATTGAGCTTCTCGAAGTCTTTGTCCTCGAGATTGCCGGTTCGCAGCTTCCAAGAATCTATGCCGGACTCCATCGCGAGCATGCGGTCAATGAGCTGTTCCTTACTCATTTCGAGACTGAAGATTCCCACCGGCACGCCTTCGCGAATAGCGACATTTGCAGCAACATTGAGCGCGAAACTTGTCTTACCCACACTCGGGCGCGCTGCAAGAATGATCATATCCGAGCGCTGTAGGCCAGCTAGGAGGTTATCCATGGCTGCAAAGCCGGTTGGCACACCGCGGAGCTGCTTCTTATCTTTATGCAGGGCATCGAGACGGTCGAAGCTGTCGGCAAGAATTTGGCTGGCAGATATGAAATTTTGCTTGAGGTGTTTTTGACTTACCTGGAACAGGGCTTGTTCTGATTCATCTAGGATATCCTCAAGTGGTTTATTCTCGTCGTGCGCAAAGCCGGCTATGGTATGCCCGGCGAGATCAAGACGACGCAGCGTGGCTTTCGATGAAGCAATTTTTGCGTATTCGGCCGCGTGTGTGGCGCTCGGTACATTCGCGGCGAGCTCTGTCAGGAAGGTCATGCCGCCGATTTCTTTAAGCTTTTTCTGCCCTTGTAGATAATTAGAGATGGTGATGAGGTCGATTGGTTTGCGCTGTTCATAGAGGTGTAGAATCGCGCTGTAGACGATCCCGTGGCGATGATCGTAGAAATCGTCGTCGTGCACAATATCCGCAACACGAATCAGTGCATCAGAGTCGATGAGTAGTGCCCCAAGCAGTGACTTTTCTGCATCGAGGTTGTGCGGAGGGGTCAATGACCGCTCCAGTGACCCAGTATTGTAATCGCGCTGGTCAGCCATTATTCTATTACCTCTCCTCCGAGTATTTCGAGCGCACTTGCGACGAGCTCTTGATTGCCACCCTCGGTGTCGGCCTGTGTAGTCTCGGGTGCAGTAGTGTGCTCTACCCTGAGTTCAATAGTGCGTCCCGCCGCCTTGGTGAATATCGTTTCGATTAACTGACGATTGCGGGCTTCTTCGATACGTTCCTTATGAAAACGAAAACGACAGCGAATGGTTAGTCGATCGCCATCAAGTTTTGGCTCACCGGATCTCAAAATTGCATAGAGTGAGTTATTTTTTGTCTTGATGAGGGAGAGTGCCTTGGTTGCAATTACTGAGTCGTTGAGTCCTGTGGCGGGCGCTGTTTGCTCGACGGCTCGAGGTTTTGCAGGAGAGGTTGCCTGGGTAGCAGCTGGCTTTGGTGCTGTTGTGGTGTTTGATTGAACTGGCATTTGAGCAGTTTCTCTTGTTGGTGCAGCCACTGGTTGTGTGAGCTCCCAGATCGCGAGCTCGAGCGGTAGGCTTGGGATGCTTGCGGAGCGCTGCTCGCTGGCGGCACGGGATAGTGCGCGCAGTATATGAGCATGACGCGCCGCTTGTTCGCGGGGCGCGCTCAGAAACTCATTGCGCATAAGTCCCAATACATACTCGGTTAGCACGGTTGGCTCTGCTCCTTGTGTAGTTAAGCTGTTGAGGGTCTTGAGTGCCACGTCAGTCTGACCTTGAGTGATTGCAGTGACGAGCGCCTTGACTTGTGCGATATCTCCGATGCCAGCTGTTTGCGCAACTACAGCGCCCGTTATGGGCTCCCCTCGACTCGCCAGCTGATCGAGCAAGCTCAATGCATCTCGGAACCCTCCTTGAGCCTGTTCAGCGATGAGCTGCAGGGCATCATCATCAATCTCGAGCTTTTCTTTGGCGGCCACTTGTTTGAGTGTTTCGGCGAGATCAGCGGCCGTAATGAGTCGGAAGTCATGTCTCTGTGTTCGGGAGATAATTGTGTCTGGTAGCTTATGTACTTCGGTGGTGGCGAGTACAAATATTACGTGAGGTGGTGGTTCCTCGAGGGTCTTTAAGAGTGCGTTAAAGGCCTCACGCGTGAGCATGTGGACTTCGTCAATGATAAATACTTTGTATCGCAGTGTACTTGGAGCCGTGGCAAGTTTGTCGCGCAGGGCTCGAATTTCATCAATACCACGATTGGAGGCTGCGTCGATCTCGATAATGTCGAGTTCTCGAGTAATATCTACGTCGGCTGGTAGCTGATTAACGCGCCGAGCGATAATGCGCGCCACACTTGTCTTGCCTGTTCCGCGCGGCCCGGTCAACAGATAGGCGTGGCCAATCGAGCCTTTTTGAAAGGCTTTATCAAGTGTATCGGTGACGTGCTTTTGTCCTACGACGTCCGATAGTTCTAGGGGTCGATATGACCGATATAGAGCGAGCTGAACCACTCCCCTCCTCTGACTTCAGTTACTCACTCTATTATAGCGCAGATTCTATTGTGTGCGATCTGTAATTAGCCGATTACGGCTTCGATGGCCGCCCACGATGCAACACGATCTGCTGGGATGACGAC
This sequence comes from uncultured Candidatus Saccharibacteria bacterium, assembly GCA_964613485.1. GTDB lineage: Bacteria > Patescibacteriota > Saccharimonadia > CAILAD01 > JADZGC01. The sequence continues at coordinate 1,949 of CAZTHB010000021.1, read as the reverse complement.
CGTGACCTCATCGCCCGGCTGAGCCTTAAAGTATGTGACGCTGGCGAAGAGTACGTGGTACAATTTCCCGCCCGCTTCTACCATGTATGTTCCGTCTTGGAGCGTAATCTTACCGATGAGCTTTTTGCGTTCGATCGGTCCGATTTGTTTATAGATAAAGCTACCGTCTTCAGAGATCGTAAGTTTCAGAATATCTCCCTCGACGAGCTTGGATTTGGAAGCATAGTTTGCTGGCACCGGATAGGTCTTATCCCCAGGCCCCATCATATTTTGCCCGTCAAAAACACCCTCGATGATTTTACCAACCGCAGGATCAGCACTTTGATATGTCGTTTGTTTGGCTGATGGCTTGGATGTCAAGGCAGCCTGCTCTGGCTTAACCCCCATACCATTAAGCTGTTCGTGGAGTTTCTTAAGCTGCTCTTCAGCAGCTTGAAGCTGAGCAGCGAGCTCGGTTACTTTTTCGTCTTGTGGGTTGTTTGCCATATATTACTCACTTTCTGTTTCGGATTATCTGCGCAAGATACCACCCTCATGTATCCGCAAACTCATGCTCCCTGTTGGTAGCATTTACCAGGAGTATAGCATTCGTACCAGAAATAATGCAAACAAAAACACCCGCATACTATATACACGAGTGTTTTTGAGTGAAAGTCTAGAGACTTTACTGGAGTTCGATCGTAGCGCCGGCAGCTTCGAGCTTAGTCTTAGCTTCTTCGGCTTCTTCCTTGGTGGCACCTTCTTTGACCATCTTAGGAGCTTCGTCCACAACAGCCTTAGATTCTGCGAGACCAAGACCGGTGATCTCACGAACAGCCTTGATGACGTCGATTTTCTTGTCACCTGCAGCGGCGAGGTAGATGTTGAATGAGCTCTTCTCTTCGGCAGCTTCACCAGCTTCGGCTGGAGCAGCGACACCAGCAACTGCTACTGGAGCTGCAGCTGATACACCGTAGTGGTCTTCGAGCGTCTTTACGAACTCTGAGAGGTCGAGAACACTCATCTTGTCGAGTTCAGCCACGAGTTTTTCGAACTTGGCTGGAACTTCTTTTTTCTCTTCTTTTACTTCTTCTGCTACTGGAGCAGTTGTTTCTTCTGCCATAATATTCTCCTTAAGTTGCGACTGCCTTACGCAGTAGCTTCTTTCTTATCTTTAATAGCTTGCAATGCGTAGACCAATCCTGAGAGGTTACCGTTCATGACGCGCACGAGACCTGACATTGGGGCGGCAATAGTGCCAACCACCTGGGCCAGGAGCTGTTCGCGACTCGGCAGCTTCGCAAGGGCGATGACTTCATCTCGGGTGAGAATGTCGCCAGTTTCGCTAATTGCGCCGACTACTTCCACAGCTTCGTTGTCTTTTGCGAAGTCAACGACTAGCTTGGCGGCTTCAACTTCATCTTCACCAAAGGCAACGGCCATTGGACCTACGAAAGCTGACAGATCGGTGATTTCCTTATTGGATGCTTCAGCTGCACGCTTGAGAAGCGTGTTCTTAGCGACCGTGAAGGTAATCCCCTTCTCGCGTCCAGCGTTACGCAGAGCGTTGATAGCTGGGACGTCGAGTCCGCGGTAGTCAGTCAGGACGGCAAGCTTTGAAGCGTTGAGGCGCTCGACCAGCTTTTCGAGGTCTTGCGTCTTTTGTTCACGCGTTTTTGCCATCGTGAATTCCTTTTTTAATGAAAAAATCTTCGGTGCGAGCACTGAAGACACGAGAGACTATATCTATATAAGATGTTAGTCGATGCCTCGGTAGCGGATTAAGAGCGTTTCTAAAGATTAGCTCAGCTACTGTCTTCGGTTCGTACAAGGGATATATTACCAGATTTGTATATCTGGGTCAATACATCCTCGTCAATTAGTTGATTGGGCCTATGCTTAAGTAACTATCATTGCTTTGCTAAGATAAGGGGGTTCGATGCTCTTTGAAAGGAACAAGATGAGTAGCG
>CAZTHB010000020.1:9194-14848 GCA_964613485.1 uncultured Candidatus Saccharibacteria bacterium | reverse complement strand
GGGCGTTTGGATATGAGCCGCAAGCAGCCCGTAAGTTGCTGGGTGAGTACCAGGAACAAACGAAGTCGCAAGCCACCTGTAGTGCAAACACGTTTACGCAGGAAGGGTTTGTAGCGAGTGGTCAGACTGAAGTCGAGGGATTGCCAGCTGGGACAGTTGCAAACCCCACTGTGCAGACTACCTTTGATCTCCTCAAAGGTGGTTGGTTAATGCGATTGCGGTGGCAGACTCCGGGTGGTGCGAAGAAGTTTGTGATCTATGGGCGCGATGAATCAAAGCATACGCGGGAGCAGAAGCTCGCTGTGATTGATGGGAGTGTGCGTGAAGTGAGCTTCGGAGGTTTTGGCCGTTTGGGCCTTCCTGCGCTATGGCATGATGAGCGCTACACGCTGGCGGTGGTGCCAGAAAAAGATACTGCAATTATGGGTGTACCCTCGGCCGTAAAAGTCCGGGTGCGCTGTATTGCTGGTTGGTGTTTCACCGGACAGTAAGATCAATATATATTGTGAAAGCCCCTTGGATACTCTTGCTTCATAGTATTCCAAGGGGCTTTATTTGTTCTCCAGAGTTCATCAGGCTGCCTCCATGCTCGCACGGTTCGATGTCGGGGTCGTCGTTCGGGGCGGCATGAAGTCGGCCAGTATCAGATCGTGGATCTCGTCGCAGTTGTCGGCGATCATCTCGATCATGCTGGTCCTGTAGCCATGCGTGTCCTTCAGGATGTCGGCTGCGTGACGAAGCTCGTTGATCAGTGCGGGGGGCGGGGTGGTGCCCCGTTCCTCGATGATCATCATGTCCTTGCACTTGGACAGGTACGTCACAAGGGCATTGGGAATGGGCTGCTTGAGCTGCGCGATGAACGCAGCGATTTCCGGTGAGGTGCTCATTTCACCTCCTTTCGCTTGTTCAGGTGTGGCCGAGTTGAATACAGGGCCACCGAGGTAAATGATGCTGAATATTACAACAATCGACTGCAAAAATCAAGTAGATTTCCGTATAATGACTATATGGCCGCACCACTTTATCTAAAAGATCGCCTCGCTGAGCTCCCATCGGACCCCGGTGTGTATTTGTATAAAGATGCCAGCGGTTCAATTATTTATGTTGGTAAGGCATCACAATTAAAGCGCCGAGTGCGTTCTTATTTTACAAAGAAGCATGCCGATATAAAGACCCCGATACTTGTTAGTAATATTGCTTCGATCGATTGGGTTGTGACAGGCAGCGAAGTTGAGGCTTTGTTTCTCGAAGCAGAGCTGATCAAGCGCTATAAGCCGTTGTATAACATTCGTGATAAGGATGACAAAAATTTTAGTTATGTACGGGTCAGTGTACAAGATGATTTTCCACGACTGTCCGTAGTGCGCAGGCCAAGTGACGATAAGGCCCGCTACTTCGGGCCATTTATGTCGACCAGTATGGTGCGCGAAGCGTTGCGGTATTTGAGGCGTATCTTTCCGTACTTTTCAAACTCACGCTTGGTAGCAAAATCTGCACTTGAGTATCAGATTGGTCTTGCGCCATCACCCGAAATAAGCAAGCGTGAATATAGGGCGAATATTCGTCGACTTATCATGATGCTCGAGGGAAAAAGTGAAGATTTGGTTCGGGAACTTGAGCGGGGGATGGATAAAGCAGCGCGCGCCAAGCAGTTTGAAGAGGCAGTCCATTTGCGTGATCAGTATCTCGCGCTGAAGGCATTGTCGCGTAAGATGATCTTCGGTGCCCAAGAAAGCTTTGATATCAGTATGGATCAAGCGCTAACCGGCCTCGCTGAACGGATCGGCCTCCAGCGTCTGCCGAAGCGATTGGAATGCTATGACATCTCGAACTTCCAGGGTGGCGACGCGGTATCGAGTATGGTTGTATTTACTCACGGTACGCCGCATCACAGTGAATACCGAAAGTTTAAGATGCGCTCTAAAGGACCGAATGATTTTGCGATGATGGCCGAGACAATGCGACGGCGTTTTTCTGGTAAGCATACCGATTGGGCTTTGCCAGATCTTATTATTATTGATGGCGGTAAAGGTCAGCTCGCTGCAGCGACCGAGGTCCTCGACGAGCTCGGCGTGACTGTACCTGCAGTCGGGCTTGCCAAGCGCCACGAGGAGATCGTTCAGCGCGTGCAAGATATGCCTGTAATCAAGGACGGGAAGAAGCCTGTGTCTCGAGGCGAAGAACGCATTGAAGGCGAATTTCGTATTATTGCCCTGCCACATACGAGTAAGACATTGCAGCTTTTACAGCGCATTCGCGATGAAGCTCACAGGTTTGCAGTAAGTTATCACACGACAGTACGCGATAAGCGCACCAAGACAAGCCTCTTAGATACTATTCCAGGTATTGGGCCAGTCACACGCAAGCAGCTGATTAGAGCTTTTGGAAGTGTGCGTGCTCTGTCGGAAGCAACTGAGGAAGAGCTTGCCGCAGTTGTTGGGAAGTCTAAGGCCAAGCTCATTAAGCAACATCTATAAGGAGGGCATGTGGCGCGAACGAAGAAATCTGTATTGAGTCGAAATCTAGCGAAAGCGATGGCGCGGGATCGTAAGCGGGCAGCAGAAAAGCGCATGCGCGTGTCCGGCAAGGGTGTATTCAATCTTGCGCGTATTGTAGGTGGTACTTCTGGTAAAGCTAGAAAAAAGTCTAAATAATTGCTATAATTGGTCGCGTTATGTTGAAACGAATCTTGTTCGCCTGGCTAGTAAATTTCGTTGGGCTTTGGGTGGCCGCACAATTATTTTCGGGCATCGGCTATGATGACCGCATTGGGGTTCTCCTGATCGCGTCGCTTGTTTTTGGTATTGTGAATGCGCTTGTGCGCCCGCTTGCCGTACTCCTCAGTCTGCCGGCGATTGTTTTGACTATGGGGATATTTATGCTCTTTGTAAACGCCGGCATGCTCTACGTAACCAGTTTCTTCTATCCGCGTTTTCAGGTCACGAAGTTGTCGAGCGCAGTTGGAGCAGTTATTATCGTATGGCTTGTGAACTATCTGTTTTCTTCATTGTTCCAGCGAGAGGAGGAGCGTTAATATGCTAGGTATTGTAAATGTATTGTTGGTTATAAGCGCGAGCCTACTTATCTTAGTTGTATTATTGCAAAATCAAGGTAGCGGTCTGGGTGAGGCATATGGTGGGTCGAGTAATTCATACCGCTCTAAGCGTGGAATTGAACGTTCCTTGTTCTCGATCACGATTATTCTGGCAATTATTTTTGTAGGGAGTTTACTTGCTCGACTATTACTGGCCTAAAGGCTAGTAATAGATCCGGTTATGAAACCATCCTACTTTTCATTTCGTTGGCATCATTTTCGTCGTGCGATCAGTGCGCGCGTAAAGACGCGTAGGGTTTGGTTGCGAAACTACGTGCACCGTCATCTGTATGGTGCTTGGCAGAAGTTAGGGCTCATGCGCTGGCAATTTGCTGCATGGTTGGCGGTTATCGCGGTGAGTGTTGTTGGACTCTGGGTGCAAGTGCAGGGCCTTGATCGCTTATGGCTTCAGGATGTGCCGAAGGCAGGCGGCATATATCGTGAGGCTATTATCGGGCGAGTGCGTCAGGTCAATCCGCTCTATATTGATAATTCCGCGACTGCAGATGTGGCTGAGTTGGTGTTTTCGAAGCTCATTCGGCGTGCGCCAACGGGAGTAATTACGCCTGATCTCGCAGAATCCTGGACAGTATCTCCTGACAAGCGAACCTATACGTTTGTATTGCGTCAAGATGTGAAGTGGCATGATGGAGTGCGTTTTAGCGCGCGTGATGTCGAATTCACGTTTCGCACACTACAAGCTCCAGACGCTCGGTCGGTATTGGCGTCGAGCTGGGATAAGGTTGTTGTGAACGCGCCGGATGAATCAACGGTACAATTCCAGTTGCCAGCTAGTTACAGCGACTTCTTTAGTGCTCTTTCACATGTCGGTATCTTGCCAGAGCATAGCCTCAAAGACGTCAAGCAATCTCAGCTGCGACTTGATGACTTCAATCGTCAACCGAATGGTACGGGTCCATTTATTTTGGAGGGCCTTGAAGCTAATTCGGACGTCGTGATGTTGCGTCGCAACCCAAGCTATTTCGGTGGTGAGCCACTATTGGAGAAGATCGAGTTTCGTCAATTCGACGATGGTAACTCTGCCCTTGACGCGTATGCGAAGCAGCAGCTCGATGGCATTGCCGATGTACAGGGTGCTCAGTTGTCCGATGTAGAGCGGTTTGGCGGCCTACAAGTACAGACCTATCGCCTGCCTGCATATGTTGGTGCGTTTTATAATACCTCGCGCCCGGTGCTAGCAGATGCTGCTATTAGACGCTCGCTTGGTCTGGCGGTGGACCGCAAGCAGATCGTACGCGATGTATTGCGTGATCAAGGAAACGTAGCGCATTATCCGATTCCGGCAGGTTATCCGGGTTTCACAAATCAAGCTGCAAGACTAACTTTCTCGCCTGATGACGCACGGGCAGCGCTATTAAACAAATTTTCGCAGCGGCTTAAGCTCGTGACGGCGAATACTGGTGAATACCCAGCAATTGCAAATGCTCTAAGCGAAGCATGGCGCTCGGTAGGGGTACCGGTTGATATTATCTTGGCCGATAGTTATAGCTTGCAACAAAACTACATTCGCCCACGCCAATATGACATCTTGGTTTATGGTGAGGATTTGGGTGGGGATAGTGACGTCTATAGCTTCTGGCATTCATCGCAAGCGGTGGACCCAGGCTTAAACCTCTCAGCCTATAAGAATGCTCAGGCCGATACATTGCTCGAGCAAGCTCGCTTTGCGAAGGACCCAGCGTATCGTGACCAGAAGTATGCGGAGTGGACCAACCTTTGGGCTCGTGATGCACCTGCGCTCTTGCTTTACTCGCCATATTACCTGTATGCTCATACCGTTGATTTGTCGGGCGTGACTGCCGGAAATCTGAGCTCGCCTTCAGATCGTTTGCGTGGCGTGGCTGATTGGGCACTCGCAACAAAAAAAGCACCGGTCAAGCAATCTAAATAACATCATGCGGATGTGGTGAAATTGGTATACACGCTGGCTTCAGGTGCCAGTGGGGGCAACCCCGTGGAGGTTCGAGTCCTCTCATCCGCACCATTTATTTACTATACTGGGCTCAACACCTATACTTACCTGGTAAAGATCGTACCTTTAGAAAAGAGGCATTATGCCGAGAACGAGATCCACACGTGTGTCTGATCACGATCTGATTGATGGCATCTGCTACATGTTGATTATCCTCGGTGGTTGGCCGGGATATGCACCGATGCATGACAAGACCAGCGATCATCGACAGGCGTTCGATCTGTCAATGTGGCAAGCCTTGAAATGGCTGAAGTTTCGATATCGCGAAATGGGTCGCGAGGATGAAGTTCGAGCACATTTCCGACCCCACTGGCTGTATGGAACAAGCGATACGGTGCAAGCGGCGGTATCGCAGATGCTCGGTTATGCATTTTACATGCGCTCTCCGCACGGACGCGGAGTGTATTACTGTCAGATAGATGCCGATGGAGCCGAAAGAATGCTCGAATGGAATGCAATCGATCGGGAGCTGCTCGTGGAGTTGGCTCGTCGTTTTCGACAGGAATATAACCTTCCTGCAGAGGAACGTGAATGGCCGCCTGGTTTCGATTTCGACCATGAGTTTAG
>CAZTHB010000020.1:0-9094 GCA_964613485.1 uncultured Candidatus Saccharibacteria bacterium | reverse complement strand
ACGACCTTTGTATCTGTAGGGATGCTCGGCAAATCTTGTAGTCGCTTTGGTTCGATGAGGCATTTTTCGAGATGGATTGCTGGGATACGACCGACCACCAGTACATAATCCGCACCGGCCTCGATGGCACGTGTGATATCGGAGTCATGCGCGTGTATTCCTTTCGCCAGAATTGGCTTGGTAGTAAGGGATCGAGCTTTACGTACGAGCTCAAACGAACCGCCCCAGCGAGTATCTGTATGAATACTGAGCCAATCGCCGTGTGTATTTGCGATTGCAAATAGCTCATCCCAGCCTCGTTCTGAGCGAAATCCAAAAGGCGACTGAGTCTTCACTTCAGCGATGATGATGGGCATGATATCTGACTTATTCGCTGGCGACCCCAGCGATGACATACATCACCAGGAGGAGAAAGACGAATCCAATTAGGGCTGGGATAAGCCACTTGGCCATAGCGCCCATGCTCATATCCTTGACGCCATATCCCGCTGCAGACAGTACGGTTTTCCATTCGGGAAGACCGGCTGCATTGCCTTTTGATGCAGCAATTCCGATGCCGACTGCCCCGCCGACTGCTAGTGCAGCGCGAGTTCCCTTGGACGCATCCGGGATGAACGTATAGCGTGTTCCGGCAGTTTCAAATATTACACTCTCTACAGTTACAACCGTCTTCGTAACTTGTTGCGGGGTTACATTTATTACTTGGTTGCCGGCGGTATCAGTAAATACTAGTTGAGATCCGATAAGACGGAGACTACCGTCATAATGAGTGTTTGATTTGAGTATGCCGGTATAAAGCGTACCTGATGTTTCTATAGTACTTGTGGTGAGGGGTGTCGTGGGCTGCGCTGTGGCTGGTGTCATAATTATCCTTTAATTTTTATTGTGTCGTATACCAGAAATCAAAACCTTCATCGCTGGCGCGGTCCCAGGTGTAGTATGGGGTGAAGAATTGCCACAGATTCCGGTAGTAGTTTTTGTCTGCTAGCTGATGCTCGTATGTCGCTTCGCTAGCACGTTCAGGATTGTTATTTGTCTTCACGATACGTGCCCCTGCTGGGAGTCCTTCGATCACGCGGACGCAGTAGTTTTTGCCGGCCGGTAGTTCAAATCGGAAAATGCCGCCAGCATCGGTTTTGGTGGTAACGCCATCTACGCATGTATTGAGTGTGATGTTGGGGGTAAGTTTGTCGTCAATGTATACACGGCCTTGCACCTTGATGTTGTATGCATTTTTAGGTGGAGCTGGTGTAGGCGTCGCTTTAACGAGAGCCCCGACAGGACCTAATACGGGGAGATTAACTGTCCCGCGTAATTCAGGTGTTGCCCAGCAGTGATAACTGGCATTCCAGGGCTGGCTGCCTCGACGCGCAAAGGTATTATAGAAGGCTTGATCTTGTACTTCGGGTGGAGCATCGCTCGGCAAAGGGTACTGGGCTGCAAGTTCTGGCCCGACTGCTCCCTTCCAGGTACGCACGTCATATTGGTACGCACCAAAGTGGCCAGCACCATTGCTCGCCTTGTAGTTTGGCGTGCTGGTAGGGCCGGAACCCGCTTCACATCCGGCGATACGTGGCCGCCAAAAGTCTGGGTTTGAACCAACCACCGGAATGGAGCCTGCAAATGACGCATAAATAAGGATTGCTCCGGCGATGATACAGAGCGCTAGTACGGCATAGAGAATGGGTTGCCTAAATTGTTGGCTAGGCTGCAATTTCGCAGCGGCAGTGCGTGTCTTGAGGCGCGGAGTTGGTTTTGCCATAGATCTATCATACGATTTTATGACCTGAAACGCAAAGTGCTTACGGTGAAAAGTAGGGTGTGTAAGCTATCTTCTCAGCGCTCCAAAAAACTGTTATGCTTACAGTATCTTATGAGTAACAAACAAACATTTTACGACCAGCTCCGTCTGTCGGTGACGGGCGAGCTTAGTACCGACAAAACAACCCGTGACTTTTTTGCAACCGACGGAAGCGTCTTCACCATCTTGCCTGAAGCAGTATTTTATCCACAGAATGAGGCTGATGTGGCCGAGCTCGTTCGCCTGGTGGCTGAGCGCGCTGTCGATGGCGAAGTACACCCGATCACCGCGCGTGGAAAGGGGACTGACCAAGGTGGCGGCGCTCTTGGTGCTGGCATTATGATGGCATTTCCTGCACACATGAATCACTTCATCCGCTATGACAAGAATACGGTTACGATTCAGCCAGGTATGATCTATAAGGATCTCCAACATCTTCTTCATAGCCATGGGCGATTCATGCCGCCATACCCTGCGAGCATTGATTTCGCGACTATCGGTGGAGCAGTGGCAAATAACTCGGCAGGCGAGAAAACAGTCAAATATGGCATGACCAGAGATTATGTCGAGTCACTACGGGTTGTGTTATCTAATGGTGAGGTCATTACAACGCGTCGGCTGAGCGCTAAGGAGTTGGCCGCGAAACAGAAGCAAACTGATTTCGAAGGTCATATTTACCGCAACGTTGACTACCTTATCGAAGAGAACTGGGATGATATCGCGGATGCATTCCCAAATGTGAGCAAGAACTCTGCTGGTTATGATCTCTGGCACGTGAAGGGTAGCGACGGGAGCTTTGACCTCGGTCAACTTTTCGTCGGTAGTCAGGGTACGCTCGGTATTGTGTCAGAAATTACACTGCGGCACGTGCCATGGAGCCCGAAGAATCACCTCATCGTAGGGTATTTTGAGTCCATGGAGAAGGCAGCAGCTGCAGTTGAGATGATAATGCCGCTCCAGCCCTCCGCTTTAGAGGTAGTAGATAAACATTTACTCGAGTTTCTAAAAGAACATGACCCGCAGCAGATCAAAGGCGTATTACCAGAGCAGATGCCGGGTATCGTGCTGCTCGTGCAGTTTGACGATGCAAAAGAGCGTGAGCAGATTCGGAAGACAAAGAAGACGCTCAAGGCATTCGAGCACACGGCGTTTGATATGCGTGTCGCAACTGATCCCGCGGAGCAGACTAAGCTATGGAAGATTCGTCGAGGTGCCGCTGCGATCATATGGAAGTTTAAAGGCAATAAAAAAGCTCTTCCTATCATTGAGGATGGTGTTGTACCGCTGGAGAACATGCCTGTCTTCCTCGAACGAGTGTACGCAATGTTTGAGAAGTATAAACTAGATATTGCGGTATGGGGTCACGCCGGGAACGCAAACTTCCACTTGCAGCCATTCATGAATCTTTCGGCAGTGACAGATCGCAAGAAGCTTTTTGAGCTAATGAATGACTTTTATCGAATGGTGATTGATCTGGGGGGAAGTACGTGCGGTGAGCATAATGATGGTCGCTTGCGCGCACCCTACCTCAAGCGTCTGTACGGTGAGCGTCTTTATGGGGTGTTCGAAGAAGTTAAGAAGCTCTTTGATCCTTTGAATATTTTGAATCCTGGCGTCAAGATCGGTGTGAAGTTACAAGATCTACCTAAGCAATTGCGTAAAGAATACTCAATGAAGCATCTAGCCGATAGTTTGCCAAATAACTACGACAACTAACAACTATGACACTCTCTAAGGCACTTCGTACCGGCAACCTTATCAGCGAGCTTGGCATATTAACAATATTCCTCTGGTTGCTTATTTTGACATACTTCGGCAATCTTTTTGGTCAGCTTGGATTGGGTGCAGGGATGATTGTGACCGGCATTTGGACCATCGTGCAATCTCGCTCGATATGGGACACGTATGTTCGAAGCTGGAAACGACGACCAAAGTCTCAACGTAGCGTTTGGAATAAGCCGCTTAAGATCTATTATTACTTCAATCTTATTTTTGTGCTCCCATTGATGATCGCTCTTGGTATTAGTCTGATTTATCTTGCCTCGCTTGTGCCGAGGTAGGGGTGACAAATCGTGTCATATCTGGTACGATGGGTGCTGTTTTGCTCCTTATATAGGGATAATATCGTGCGGACGTGGTGGAACTGGTAGACACGCTAGCTTGAGGGGCTAGTGACCGTAATAGGTCGTGGAAGTTCGAGTCTTCTCGTCCGCACCAAACAAAGAGCCCAGCTATATGCTGGGTTTTTTGTTTGGTATATATTATCGTCCATGTAGATTGTATGGCAGCGTAGACATACAAATGTCTGAAATATGAAGACACCTTCCTAGTAGGGGAAGGTGTAGTAGTTGACTAGAGTACGATAAGTCTCGTTTTTTCTCCGGTAGCTGTGTCGATGATGCATAGTTCTTGATTTGCAGTAAGCTGCCTGCATATTGCATAGAGACTGATTGCGCGCCGGATGACTTCACCTGCCGTAGTACGTTCTTCATGAGCGATCTCAAATATCTGGTCGCGTAGCGCTTGAGATGGACGGAGATTTAGACGGGCAGATTGGTCTGTTGTCTTCTTAGGCATTATATACCTTTCTGCGTAGATAGGTGCGCAAGAAACGATCTTACAGGATTTGTGGTAGAAAATCTATTTCTTTTTTGGTGGATGTGTGCGACCTGCGCGAAGCTGCTTATAGATGTAGCTGTAGCCGACGAGGGTGATAGGGAGCGTAATGACGACTCCAATACCGAAGAATAAGAGTCCAAGAAGATTGAGCAGGAACATAACGAGCCAGTAGGCGAAAAGATCCCATTCGTGGCCCTCGACCATGCGTGCAGATTCATCAAACGCTTCGGCTACGGTGTAGCGGTCTTCGGCTACGAGATAGGTAGCAAATTGATAGCGTAGCCCCCAGTAAATGCCTGGAGCGATGAAAAGTACGAGCCCACCTACAAATACGATGAGGTAAAGAATAGAAGTAATAAGGTATCTGCCAAAGAGATGAGCCTTGAACAGCTCTGGCAGCGATGGTTCTTTACTGTCTACGCTCTGTAGGGTAGTACGAACCATGCCGAGCGATACGAGCGCGATAAGGATAATAAACACACCGCGTAGCACGGGGGAGAACCAACCGGTATCAGTAAAAATACTATCAACAACAGATGGGATGAGATTGAAGAGTACGATCAATAAGACGAGGGTGATATAGAAGCCGAGATAGTGTGACGTAGCGCGCCAACCTTGCTGTAGGGCTTCAGTGAGTGAGGGGTGAATTGCTTTTTTGATTGCCATGACAAACTTCGAATAGTATTACTTGTTATGCTACGCGAAGCATGAGCGGAATGCAAATAGCTATCTGGACAATAAATATTATTCATAGTAAAGTCTGAAGCTATATCGAGTCCTTTACCCGATGCACCTAGAGAGGGAGAGTTATGAGTAGTGTCCGAAAGCGGCGCAAGACGATCGTCCTGAAGGAAGTCAATCGCGCACGCGTGGAGATGGGCTTATGTCCTCTGAAGGCTTTACCTCGTGGACAACGGAACAATTGCCTTGAGTGCCCGATTGCACGTGCTTTGACACCCGGCTTGAAAGGTATCGCAGTGAGGGCAGGAGAGATACGCCTTATTTCGTCAGCCAAGGGGTCAATTCCAGCAAGGCGGCGCATCGCAAAGCTACAGAGACTGTGGCCGACGGCAAACAAGCTGAACAAAACTGCCGACTCCGTAAAATATCCTCATAGCCTGAGCGCGTTTATTCGTGACTTCGATGCGGGCAAGTACCCGGAGCTTGTGCGATGAATCCAGCAGCTCTGGATCGCCGGGCTCAGAAAGCTTTCGACCTACTTAACACCGCGCGGGTTACGATTGGTTTGGAGCCACGGACAACATTCCCTCAGGGCAAACAAGCGGACTGCTTCGAATGCATCGTGGTGCGCTTTCTAGCGCCTGGGTTCAGTCAACCACCCCAGGTAGATGCGTTGTCGATCTGGCTGTATGTCAGTGATGTGACGGCTGAAGATCGGGCGAAGATGGCTGCCCTCAGGCGCCTATGGCCTCGTTCCGTCGGTCAGCCCAATGGGCGCGATAGCTATGCAAGGTATGCTCGCTGGCCACGTCCGGTGTCGGCATTTATCCGCGCATTTGACGATGGCAGGTATCCTTGCCTGGTACTCAATGAGTAGTGGATAACAACAAAGCCGCATTCAAATAGACTGAGTGCGGCGATTTTTTTATTGCATATTTTTTGGTGGGCGAGGTGGGACTCGAACCCACAAGCCTTGCGGCAACGGATTTTAAGTCCGTCGTGTATACCAATTCCACCACTCGCCCGAGTGTATTGGAACTCATATATGATACACTATTCTCGAAGGATAAAGGAGATTTTGAGTTATGGTTGAAAATGAAAGACGTGAAGAATCTACATCAGAAATGCAACACCCTAAAGAACATAGAGGTCTTGTAGCACGCCTGCGTGAGATGCTAAGTAATCCCGATAATACCCAAGAGCAGCGAGCGATTACTGCCGAGACTCGAGCTGTGAATGCAGAGGAAGCCGCGGCGCGTCAGGCATTGCGCGTGCGGGCTCTTGATGCATTGGCTGGTGAGAGTGGTGTAGCGCCAACTGACCAGACTATAATCGAAGCAAAGATGCAGGAGATTGCAGCGGCAGATGCTGCAGCCGAGCAGGATAAAGCGGCTTAATCAAAAGTTTATATATCTGTAAATAAAGTAGTAGAGCCCCGGACTAGCCGGGGCTCTTGGTTTGTATGGACAGCGTGATCAGGCGACCGTGACGGTCACCGAGAACGCAGCGGTCGGGTTGGCGAAGTACGCCAGCCCTGCGTCGGGAAGGCTCACCCAGCCGTAGCCGGTCTTGCCGGCGGACGTGGCCTTGATGAGCAGGAGGGGATACGTGAGATCCCATGGCTGGCCGACGGACGGGACGAACGGGTTGGACGGGGTGGTCCAGATTCCGTTCGTGCTCGTGCTGCCGGTCTGGAGTGCGCTGGTCGAGATCGACCCTGCACCCCAGCTCATCGGGTAGAGCGAGACGCTCGCACCGCTGACGGTGGTGCCGGACAGGTTCTTGACGACCACCTTGTAGCTGGTGGGCAGGTTGTCCGGCACGATGACGTCATAGTTGACGTCCGGTCCAGCGGCATTGCCGATCGCCTGGTTGTAGGCGTCGAAGTCGGTTGCGCCGTAGGGGTAGGTCATGAACCCGGCCGGCGGAGCGTAGAGTCCGCCACTGATCGGGTTGGAGGACACCTGCAACTGGTACATGTCGATCATGCCTCGGGCGTGCCCGAGCTCATGGACGAGCGCGTACATCGCATTCGTGTCGAAGATGCCACTCGAAGCGGGCGCCCAGTCGATCACGATGCTGTGCTGCGAGCCGTACCAGCCTGCTCCACCAGTTCCTTCGGCGTAGAGCAGGAGGAAGTCCTGTCCGGCGTGGTTGCTGGCGAAGCTGGAGTTGACCTCCACCCAGGCGGGCTGGGAGTAGGTGTAGAGCTCACCGACGGTCCAACGGATTGGCTTGGTGAAGCCGGCGTACCGGGCATTCACCTCCACGAGCTGCTGGTCGATCTTGGTACGGATGGCGGTGAGGCCACCGTACTTGGTGACCAGATCCGACGTCACCCCCACGCGGAGGGAGAAGTCCCAGGTGGTGGGGATGGGGGTGGTGCTGGTGGTGCTCGACGTTGTGGTTGTCGGGTTGGGGTCGACCGGGGTCTGCGGCGTGCAGGCCATCGTAGTCGAGGCGATCAGGCTCACGAAGAGCGCGATCATGCTGATTCTGAACTTGTTGAGGTGCATGGTTTCTCCTTGCCGAGGGAAACACCTGACGGGTGTCGGGTGTCCTTCTGCGAGAGAAGGGCGGCTGCCAACGGGTATCTAGCGCTTATCTGTTGGTCAGATGTAGTGCAGATACCCCCTAGAAGCCGCCCCTATCTGTAAAAGAACCACTTACAAGCAATAATTATAGCACAAATGAGTAAATTAGTCAATATATCGGTGGAGCTAGGGAGATTCAAACTCCCGACCCCTGCAATGCGAATGCAGCGCTCTATCAGCTGAGCTATAGCCCCGTGTGGCTTCATTCTACTACAGAAAAACACCCCGGAAAGGGGTGCTTATCATGGTGGACCTTCTGGGACGGTTCTCGCGGTCAGGATTCTCTCTGGTCCAGATTGACCCGACCGTCTACATCTCCTCCGACGATGGCCGGAAGTCAGCACGGAGCCGCCCCGTCAGGGTTTCAGCTGAGACTTCCGAGGAGATAGTGACCCGCTACCGGGAAGGGGAGAAGATCGTCGAACTAGCTCAGCGCTTCAGCGTCGACAGGTCGACCGTCATACGTCAGCTTCGCAAGGCAGGGGTGCCCAAGTATGCAGGCTGGACCGATCAGGTCACCGCCGATGCTCGCGAGCTCTACGAAGCAGGGTACTCGCTTGCAGACATCAGCCAGCTGATTGGCTGGCCTCCGACAACGATTGGTCGACATCTGAAGGCTGAAGGGGTAGAGTTCCGGCCGAGAGGGTGGGCATAAATAAGAACGCCCGGGACCGTAGTCCCGGGCTAGCTGCTACGAGGCAGCTGTTGCTGGCTCCTTGGAGAGCGCCTCACGAATGCGGCGCAGGTAGTCGATCACCTGCTCAGATCGCCAAGCGTGGATGTATGTGTGATCCTTCGTGTCCTCGACGTCGTCGAAGAGGTGGAGTAGGCGCTGACCCGTGGCTGACCAGTCGATGTTGATCACTCGCCGGCGCCAACCGATCAGGATCTTGCCGACCGAAGTCGAGACCTCGAACCAGGGGCCACCGTACTCAGCCTCGCCGTAGCGGTTCGGCACCGCGTCGAGGGTGATGTAGTCGAAGCCCGCCAGGCGGAACATCAGTCGGAACTCGGCTTCACGCCGTGCGACCATCATGCTGGTGTGGCATGCGGTGTGGAAGAAGAACTGAGAGTGCACGGAGGCCTCGTCGCCTTCCTGAACAACGTAGTCCGGGCCGATCTCGCCATGGCGGCCAACCCAGCCACGCTCGTTCACGACCTGGCCTTCACGACCCGAGGGGTGTGGCGACAGGTCGATGAACCGATCATTGCGGAGTTCCAGTTCGCCTGCCACCCAGTGGTGGCCGTCCTGTCGAGCCTTCAGGCTCAGCTTGTACTCGGCGAAAGGCTTGCCGACCCAGTCGGTCAGTGGCTCCGTGCGATCTCTCGACTCGTAGTGGATGTCGAAAGCATCGGCCAGTGACCACTTGCGGCCACAGACGGAGCAGGGGACGTCCCA
>CAZTHB010000019.1:9819-14906 GCA_964613485.1 uncultured Candidatus Saccharibacteria bacterium | reverse complement strand
GGTAGCCATGAATGTGGACAAAATACGAGCCGTGGACTACAGGAATTCAAGACCAAATCAGGGTATTCGATCGAAGCTGTCTTTCTCGATCAACACGGCCCAAATATTGTCTTTCATCACGACGTCAACCCAAGTGAGGTAATTGACTTCATAGAAGCAAACTTCGATCTCACCGCAAAGACAGGTGGGTATGTAACCTCGTAATTCGAATGGGAGCCACTATTGGGAGTCTCACTCAAAAGCTAGTCAATTCACTAAGCAAAAAGCCCCAGATATCACTATCTGAGGCGCTTTGCTTGGTGATCCCACGGAGAATCGAACTCCGATTACCAGATTGAAAATCTGGTGTCCTAACCGTTAGACGATGGGACCGAACGATGAATAAAATGTTTAATACACAAGTATTATGACATTTTTGAAGAGCGAGATCTCATACACTTCGTATGGGACCGCACGGCATTTGTAACCGACATATAGTAACAGATATGGGCGCTATGTTCAAGATCAAGGCTATAATTATTGACTTTATTATCTATATATGATTAAATTACTTAGTTTGCTCAATCGAGTAAGCTTCCCCAGCGAGTCCCGAAAGGACAATTATGACTCGAGCACCTGACAGAAGAATCATCGGATCGATCCTCATCGCCTTCATGGCGATCGGCATCTTCTTCGTGGGCAGTGCCGCCGCTGGCGCCACCCCCTCCACGGATGACGGCCCCTCGCCATTCGACTTCCCTGCCAAAAGCTGGGGGGGCGATCACAATCACAGTGACGACAAGTGGAATGACCAAGACGAGTCGTGGCCCAAGGAGGACGAAGAGGAAGATTGCACCACAACAACGACTATCGTGAAGCCGACCACCACCACAACGGTACCGGCAACCACGACATCCACGTCGACCACGACACCGAGCACCACGAGCACCACCGTCCCCGTGACGACCAGTACGGTGCCCGCCTCGACCTCGACTACGAGTACCAGCGTGCCTGCAACGACGACTTCGACCACGGCGCCCACTTCGACCACCACCACTACCGTGGTGAAGCCGAGCGGACCGAGCAATGGCCCGACTACTCCGACGAGTACCGACAAGGGACTTGCTGCTACAGGCAGCACCATCAAGAAGCTCATCGCCATTGCGGTGGGTCTGCTGTGGCTGGGATTCATCGCGATCAAGCTCCGCCAACAACGCGTCGCGTTCAGCTGATCTTCTACCCCGTCTGTCACCATGACAGACGGGGTTTTCCTTTAGGCTTTAGTCTAATCCCCTGGCGCGAATAATCTTTGCGTACTCATAAGCACTTGGGCGGATACTCCGACGCATGGTTTTGCGGTCCACTTTAAGTAATCCAAATTGCGGCCAAAATCCTTTGTCCCACTCAAAGTTATCGAGAAGCGACCAATACATAAACCCACGAATGTCTGCTCCTTCGCTCATCGCACGGTGGATATTTCGTAACAACTCTTTGATGTACCAAGCTCGTACTTCATCCTGGCCATCCGCAACCCCAGCCTCCGTAATGACGATCGGCAAATCATATCGGTGCGTAAGATCGCGCAAACACTCATACAGCCCTTCGGCATGCAGCCCCCACCCAAGATCTGATGGGTTTTGTTGGTCCATAACCGCCGTGAAGCCCTTAAAGTTAAAGCGAAAATAATAGTTGAGCCCCAAGAAATCGATGTCCTTATGTGTGCGGTCAAAAAACGCGTGATTCCCCCACCAATTTGCGAATTTTACCATCAATGGACTCACGATTTTACCCTGCGCAGCATAGTAGCTATTATTCTTGGCGGCCCCTACCATCGCATGTGGGTTGACATGTTTAATCGCTGCATAAGCTGCCTTGTGAGCACGGACGAATATGCCGTAATAGGCATACGCCGCCTTAAGAATATTCTTGTCTTCCGGCGGCCAAAGCCCAAAGTAATATGAGAAAGTCGAAAATAACTCAGGCTCGTTAACTGTACACCACCACTGCACATCTTCGTTATATTCACTAGCCATGCGCCCTGCAAACCGCGCAAAGTCATCGACCGTTCGTGCGTTTGCGAAGCCCCCCTGTGCCTGCACCCAGTGCGGCAAAGTGAAGTGATGAAGTGTCACAAACGGCTCAATACCCCGAGCACGAAGTGCCTTAATAACTTTCCGATAATGCTCGATTTGCTCAGTATCATAATCTCCTCGTCGTGGCTCGATGCGGCTCCACTCGATGGAAAACCGATGTGCGTTGTGGTTGAGCTTCTTTGCAAAATCAAAGTCCTCTTCATAGCGACGATAGTGGTCGACTGCCCGCCCTGAGATATAATTAGCTGGATCAACCGCAGCATCCTTGATGCGATACCAGTGCACGGACGGGTTATCAAAAGCCTTCTTCGCACCACGTGCGAGACGGGCAGCATGCTCCTTCTCCCAATCAGTCCAATTATTGTTCTGATTACCCTCGACTTGATGTGCGCTCGTAGCAGTCCCCCAAAAGAATCCCTTGGGGAAAACGAGATTAGGCTTTGACCGGCTCATGCTGCCATTATACCGGTTATGATGCAGATCTGCCGAAGATTAATGACTCCGAAAGACCGCCAACTATACTCCTTATGCTATAATTTTTCTAGGTATGAACGTAGCCTCGATTAAGGCATATCAGGTGCTCGACTCGAGGGGGGAGCCGACCATCCGCATACGTATGGAATCCGATTCTGGAAACCATGCGCGGTTTGATGCACCCAGCGGTAAGTCAGTGAGTGGCAATGAGGCTAAGGAGCGACGCGATGGTGATAAAGCCTACTTCATGGGTCGTGGCGTCACCGGCAACATCGACATCATAGAGAAGATCATCGCGCCTAAGTTTCTCGGCTATCCGCTCGGACACCAAGCAGACTTCGATGCACTCCTCATCGCCCTCGATGGTACGTCCGACCGCTCAAATCTCGGCACCAACACTCTGACTGCCCTCTCGGGTGCATATTTCCTCCTCTCTTGCTACGAACAAGAAAAAGAGATCTGGCAAGTAGTCGCCGACCAACTTGGCACGACACCTGCGATGCCTCGGCTGTATGCCAATCTCGTCGCTGGCGGAGCCCATGCGCCAGGCTTAGATCTACAGGAATTCATGATCGTGCCAAAAACGAACTCGGTCACCGATGCAATCAATAATATTTACATCGTGCGCAAAACCATGCGGGCCATTTTAGGTAATCTCTATGGGCCAGCAGTCCGTCTTGTATCGGACGAAGGAGCAATGGCAGCGCTTGGCGCGACACCCGAGGTCATTCTCGAGGCCTTCACTCAGCTTGCCAAACGACCGGGAGCCGAACATGAAATCGCGCTTGACTGTGCGGCCAATCACTTCTTCCGCGACGGCAAATACATCCTGACCAATCAAATGCTCGACTCCAAGCAACTCACCGACATCTATCTCGGTTGGGATAAAAAATTCCCACTTCTCTCAATCGAAGATCCGTTTATGGAACAAGATATGGGTGGACTGAAGGCACTCAGCTCGGCACCAGGACGCAAGACACTCATCATCGGTGACGACACTACCGCTACGAATGCCGACCGTATCAAAGAGCTAGCCGCACAGAAACTCATAGACGGAGTAATCATCAAGCCGAACCAGGTCGGTACTATCTCTGAGACGCTCACCGCCATCCAGGCTACGTTGGAATCTGGAGCGAAGGTCATTATCTCCCATCGCTCAGGCGAATCAAACGACACGCTGCTCCCCGACCTTGCGTACGCAGTTGGTGCCTTCGGTATAAAAGTAGGCGCCCCTGTACGTGGTGAACGTATCGCTAAGTACAATCGCTTCCTCGAGCTTGAAAAAGACAACCAGCTCACAGCGGCACCTGCAGTTACCGCACCAACTCCTGTCTCTGCTTTCCCGCAGCGCCCTGGAAGCGCTCCAGGCGGTGCCACAGGAACGATACCAGCACCCGGACCACTGACTGGCATCATTCCTCCCCCACCCGCCAACCAACCAACTAGCCAGGCACCAGCTTCACCTATCCATCACCAGTCTGAAGCCGAGCAGGCTGCACACCTCATGCATCGCTACGAACGCAATGATACACTCGCGCAAGAAATACCCAACCGCCCCCTCATGTCACCAGGAGCAAGCCCTCACGCCGCTCCATTTAATCCTTCGGGAGGAAGCGCCAAGCCCGCCTTCACACCACCAGCTGCAAGTGGAGCACCACAACCACCGAAGTTCCGTTACTAAAAATCCCCGGCGATAAACGGGGATTTTTAATATGTATGATTATCTTATTTCTTGGTTGTTCTCATCGATGTAGATCAAACCATAACACGCACGTTGATTTTTAACAGTTAGATCCGGAGTATATATCCCCTTCATGCAAGTCCAGTTACGATCCGCTACCTTCACCTCATCGCCATCAAGTACACGCGAGAAAAATGCGCCACCCGCAGCTACATCGAGCTGGCGTGTGGTCAAAAATGCCACATACGGAGCTGCTAGTAGTAGGTTTACGATTACTGAAGCAATAAGCCCAATGAGGATCCCATTAATCTTCATTTCTGGTTTGTTTGTCGAGCGTTTTGCTTGCTTTGCCATGATTTGATAATTCCTGCTTAGTTAGAGAGTAGTGCTTCTACTGCCGGAAGCTTCTTGCCAGCCAAGAGCTCAAGCGCTGCCCCGCCCCCAGTCGAGATAAAGCCAAAGTCCTTATGCATACCAATACTATCAATATACCCTGCTGTGTCCCCGCCGCCAATAACCGTCAGGGCTTGTGATTTCGCCATTCGAGTCGCCAGGTCGTGACTGGCGGTCGAGAAGACCTTCTCTTCAGTCAGTCCAAGAGTACCATTCCAGAAAATCGTCTTCGCCGTATGCAGCGCCTCGGCGATAAGCGTCGATGTTGCGGGCCCGAGGTCAAGCGCCATGTCATCTCCCTCGAGCTGACCGACCGTGACTGCACGAGCCTTCTTGTCATCGTGCGGCCCATCACTTACCACTACGTCTACCGGTAAAATCACTTCCACACCAAGATGCCGAGCTTCAGCCAAAAACTTCAGCGCCTGCTTATAGGCTAACTTCTCTTGTACAGACTTACGCATATC
>CAZTHB010000019.1:0-9719 GCA_964613485.1 uncultured Candidatus Saccharibacteria bacterium | reverse complement strand
ACTCTACAGAGGACTCGCTTCCCCTGCACATTCAACGACTTGAGTGATTTCATTGCCAAATTTGTTTCTCCTTTGTTATTAGCGACCGATATTGACGAGCGTAACTGCTATTGCTACTAGCATCGAAAAGATGATCGTCGATACGCGATAGTTCTTCATCTCGCGACGCATTAACAGGTGGAGGACGAAAAGTACCAAGGCAGAAACCAGGTAAGTAACGAAGAACACAAGCAGAAATATACCGACTTCCATTAAGCTCATGCTTCTAGTGTACTGAAGAAGTCACCTTAGGGGCAAGCAGCTAAAGGCCTTTGGGGCTATGACTGACCGAGTTTTTTCTTAATAAGCTCGAGCACCCCACGCGGTGTCTGGTCAGCCTTGATCAGATAATCACCACCGAGCGCTTTAGCGGCCTCGATGTCATTTGGATTATTTGAGTTTGTCAGAAATACAATTTGCGTCTTAGAAAAATCATAGCCTGCATCCTTGAGCTGCTTTACGGCTTCGATGCCGGTCATCTCAGGCATATTGATATCGACGAGTGCGAGCTTCGGGTGATGGGTATTGAGGAGCGAGATAACGTCCTTACCTGATGCCCCCATCTGAATGCGATAGCCTGCCTTAGCAAGCTTCACTTCATACATGCGTGAAATAAACGGGTCATCCTCGATCACGACAACCTCGGGGTGCTGATCAGCACTCGCATTATTCGTAGAGGTATCTATGTCTACCATAGACGTATTATACCCTTTCTCCGAGGATTATGCTTTTGCTTGGGCAGCCATCACGAACTCGGAAGTCTTGACACGTGATATGCGCTGCTGCCATTCGGATAGATTTGTATGCGAGTGGTCAATCGTACCTTCCTTAAGGGCGGTAGATACAATGACCGCATCCGCCACATTAAAGAGTTCGGTGATATTTTCACTATTTGCTCCGCTACCGACTATTATCGGGAAGCCGCCGACCGTCGCACGCACTCGCTGCAAATCCTGCATATCTGGCGAGTCACCCGTCCACTTGCCAGTAACAATGAGGCCATCTGCGCCCGCGTCTATCGCTAGCTGAGCTGATTGTTCGATAGTGTGAGTTGATATGATCGCTGAATGCTTTACATGGATATCAGCATATATCTGCGTGTGTATTGTCCCGATCTCGCTTCGTAGCTCACAAACTTTTTTGCCGACAGCCTTAAATTGACCGTAGCTCGTCTCCACATCATCCACAAAGACCGGCACGCGAATAAAGTCGAGCTCTAATGCCTTGGCCAGACGAAGAGCCGAAGCGTAGTCGTTCCACAATACATTTACGCCCAGCGGAATTCTCGCCTGCGCCTTAAGCTCCTTGCCGACTCGCAGCATAAGCTTATAATTCTCATCACTGATCTTTTCGTGATGCGGGAGGTCATAATTATTTTCGTATATCACTGCGTCGACTCCACTTTCTTGAAAAGCGTGCAGATCCCCGAGCGCAAGTGTAATGACCTGCTCTTCCCCAGGGAATTCATCGTATCCATGAAGCGGAGCGAGATGCAGTGCACCAATGATTGTGTGATTTAGTTTCATATACCTCTATTACTATACATAAAAAAAGAATGTTCTCTGAGGCGATTGAACGCCTCAGAGAATAACACCAGAAGATTTTCACATCTCGAAGTCTGCTTGACGGCATGTCTCTACGAATGACCACACCTTGCCGGCCATAATCGCATCGCGACACACCTCGAAGGCATCCTGAAGTGCCTTACGACGGAAGGTGACATCTCGTACGAACCTTGATGATACGCCATTCGTGGCCACATAGGCCAGTGCGGCATTCATGGCAAGGTAGTTTGCCAGAGTTTCACTCTGCCCCCGCAATGCATCTCGATTCGCCTTTTCGACGCGATCCTCGACGTTGAGCACCATGACCTCTTCGATTGGCAAGGTTTTAACGCCGAAGTCGGATGGGACGAGGAGGGCACTACCGTAGTATGCGCCACCTTGACCAACGGCCACGAGCGTGGAGAACGGGGAGACTTCGTCCAGCACCGTGCTTCGAAACAAGTTCCTGTTCCGAAGATTGTGTGTGCCGTCAGGAAGACCACAAACAGCGATAATCCCGCCCATGGTCTGAATGCCCCGGCGATGCATCTCATTGTAGCCGAGCACAACCTGCCTGGGGCTCATGTGATGATTCAGTCCGATAACCTTGTTCAAAACCGTAGCCGAGCTAATGGGCACCGACATTGGTCCAACCAGGTGGTTTACGGTTTCAGTTTTGATGAGATGAGACAAGTCGTGAATCGTCTTCGTCGCACAGGCCTCCAAGTAGACGAACCCGTGCTCCGCGAAGTACGCAACAAGCTCCGCTTGATCGGCGAATACAGTCGGGATACCGAGAAGTGTCACCGCATCGGTGCTCGCAACCTTAGTAGTGTTGCCATACGAACCGTGCTTAACGGACGGAATACCCATCGCTGCCAGCACGAGCGCACTGAGCGTCGATGCATTTACTGTCTTGTATTCAGCGAAGTTCGCGCCGAACCCGATGTCAGCGCCCATACCACAGGTTTCCGTCACTTCACCCAGGTGCGGGTGCAGGACGCCATCAGCCAAACCACCAGCCGCGAGGCCAGCAATCTCCTGAGGCGAAAAGCCACTACCCATTGTCTCTCGACAGGCCATCACCTGCAAGAATGCCACGCCTCGTGTTGCGAAGGCTTCAGATGAGTTGTGTGAGATCCCACCGTAAATCTCTTCCATGCGTTCACCGATAAGTGCCCGCACTTCTAGATTTGAGCCGGCAAGGACATACACCATGCCGCTCAGAACCTCCTTGAATGTCAGAGGTTCACCGCTCTTGACCTTGCGGTCGAGGACGGAGAATGGCGGCAGATCAGCGATGACGGACTCGAGCAGCTGTCGGGCGCCAGACGTCGAATGATCCGTATCGACAGCAAGGCGCTCACGAAAAGATTGCTTGGAAGCTCGCGACGGAGCGAGCGTGATTGCCGAAACAGTAGAGCTAGACATGCTCTCTCCTTCTTCTGTTGTGGAATGTTCGGGGATCTTTTACTAAAAAATCCCGCCCTCAAAACAGGTAATCCTGTCCTAAGGGCGAGATGCTTTCCCGCGGTGCCACCTTATTCTATGTATGCTGTGCATACACCTTTCACAAGCCATCACTTGCTAGTCTATGATTACGGAGACTGCCGAGCCCTCACTATCGCAAGAACTACCTTGTCACTATGACGACCTAGCCCCAACCCTCGAATCACCGAGGAACTAAGTCAAAGGTTTTACAGTTGTGTAGGTAATACACACATTTATACGCCCTGTAGATTAAGATGTCAACACGTCACGACATTTTTGTTTGATTTTTTTTAACATTTGGTGTATAAGTTGTCAAGACCGGAAGATTTGCTAGATGAAGGAGAAATCATGCAAATCGTTAGGAAAGCACCTTCTACAGATGAAGCAGCGCCAATCGCAGCGGCAGCCTTCGAGAGACCTGATGACGAAAGAAATCGCAGTGGAGTACAGATCGTAACGAGTGAAGGTATCGGCTTCTGTGCGTATATCGATGACGAGCTGGTAGGGTTTGCTATCTTCCTGATCAAGGAAGACATCCTCTACCTGAACGCAATCGCCGTCAAGCCAGAACTACACGGCCTCGGTATCACCCAGGCGCTCCTGGTTTACGCCATGAATGCCCTTCCTCTTCCGTACATCGGGTGGAGGACTCAAAGCCTTCGCGCCCAGAGAGCATTCCGTAAAGTCGCTTCGAGCTCCTTCCCTCATCCAGAGTATCAAGACGATGATTGCCTGAACCGAGCTACCTACCTCGCAAAGACCGATGGCTTCGACTCCACATTGGCGGCCGGCGTCTATGGCGGACCACTCTTCGGTGAAAAGCCTATTGTTGCTGACGCCGAGCAGCAGGAATGGTGGGACTCGCTGTGTTCGTTCGAAAATGGCGACGCCATCTACTCTGCAGCTAAGGTGCGCGATATTGCAACGACGATCTCTGTCATCAAGCCGACCAATCCCCTTGCACGCATCTTCATGGGTGAAGCGCCGATCTTTCCTGGCGAGAAGCCTCGCTTCATAGCTCACGTCAACCGATCCATGATCGAAAGCAACAAGGCATGGGAGAACCGAACCAGCGCACTTAGTACGGAAGTAATCGAGGTCGCAAGGGCAGTCTTCGGTGCAAGTCCATATATATCCCACATCTACCTGCATCATCGAGACATTCTATGTGTACTCGGCACCCGACCCGAATGGGACACCGTTCGCCCGCATTGGGAGTGGGGCGATGTCGAATACGTGCAGCAACCTGACTGGGCATGGGACGAGGAGATCGAACAGCGGGTGAAACTTGCGCTCGAAACCTACCTTGCCGCTCTCAGAGAACGAGTATGAGATCAGTGTAAATTAATCCCCCGTAGCAACTAAGCTACGGGGGTTATTCTTACTTATTCGCCCTTAATCCAAACTAGAACATCTAGGCCTGTTTGTTCGTAAGGCAAGAGTCCTAGCTCTGCAAGCAGTATATTTACTTGCGTAAGAGGCATTTTTGGTTCACGAACCTTTACTTCACGAGTGAGCCGATCGGCAGGGTTCTTAACTTTAGCGTGAGGGTCGAAGAAAGTATGAATGCGGGTACCATACTCCTCGGTATCCTCATGAATGAAGCGGTCATAAAAAGCCCCATCCGGATAGTTGAAATGCTGATTATCCCAGACTTCAACATTCATGATCAGCAATCCACCCACCTGAAGTTGAGCTGCAACCGCCCGAAAAGTTTTCAGGGCCGATTCTTCTGAGGCGGTATTGAGGAAGATTCCTCCATCGACCCGACGATTGAAGATGATGTGTCCTGAATGTATCACTACTGCCTCAACATCGTCGAATGGATTGAATCCAGTCGCGTCTCCGTGAACGAGCTCAAGACCATCCAGATCTCCATACTTCTGCTGACAATACGCCAGCATTGCCTGGTCGGCATCAAGCCCGATCACGCGCAATCCGCGAGCCACCATTTTGCTCGCCAGGTTGCCTGTACCAGAACAAAGCTCCAAAACAACCTTTCTATCTGTTAGCAATACCAGCAACTGGTCGACGAACCCGTCGTAATCAAAGTAGGGCATCTCGGAAGTAATCCGATCATACATACGGCTCAGACTATAGGTACTACTGTTTGAATCAGCCATGAAGAGAATCTATACCATTAATATGGTGCAGTCAATCAGCGTTTTCCCTGTTTTACAAGCATATGATAGCATCTTCAGCAATCGCACCTACTACTATAGAAGGAGTTGTTATGCTTCTCGCAATTGACCTCGACGGACCCCTGTACGATGACCGGACTGCGTATCTTGCGTACTGCAAGCTGACCGAGCAATTCCTAGAAAAACACGGAGTTCCCATCCCCTAAGACATGATGGCCTACCAAAAGGAGCTTCGAGCTAGGTGGGGTTCAACCAGTACTGCCGTGGCAATCGCCCGTGAATTCGATACAGACATAGAAGTGATCACAGCGGCACTCTATCTCCCGATTGATCTCGATGAGTGTGGTGTACCGCGAAGCAACCCGTCAATTCGTTCAGCTCTCGAAGACATTTCTGCCGAAAAGATTGTCATTACTTCCTCGCCAAGTCCCTACCTGGCCAAAGCAATTCAGCACCTTGGCCTCAGGGAATGCTTTACGGCGCTCATCGGCTGCGAGATGCTCCCTAGGGGGTAAATCCGACCCCGCCACATTTGCAGACCTCGAGCGTCAATTCTCACATCACGACAGATTCGTTCTCGTTGATGACTCCCTCGGCAACACCCGTTCTGCATTGCAAGCCGGCTGGGATCCTACTTTTTCAACCGAAAGAATGCGGCCTTCACTACTGAGGACTGTACGGGTTCGAGCAAAACACTCGAGGAGATCCTCCGATCACTCTAGTTTCTACCCCAGGTTGTCCTGGGGCTTATTTAGTTCTTAAAGATTCTCTTCGTCTCTTTGATGCTTAAAGCCACTACAGAAATTAGTAATTTGTAAATATTCATTGACATATACTAAATTTGTTACTATAATCCCATCAATCCTCCCAGGAGTGCCTCGGAGGCGCTCCTTTTCAACAGAAAGCAGAGACATGACTGCAACATCCACTCCCGCTGAAGCAGAGCAGGCTGCAGAGACAGTTCTCTCTGGCATTCGTGCCACTGGTCGACTCCACTTCGGCAACCTGATGGGAGCTGTTCGCAACTTCGTTCACTTCCAAGAGAGAGGGTACCTCGGCCTCTACTTCGTAGCCGACTACCACACCCTGACGACGACACCCGACCCGGAGATGCTGCGACGCAACCACGTCGAGATCGTCATGGATTACCTGGCCGCCGGACTCGATCCGGAACATTCCATCCTCTACGCACAGTCGAGCGTTCCTGAGATCGCGGAGCTGTGCCTCTTGCTCTCCATGATCCAGCCACTTGGCGCCCTTCAGACAGTGCCGACGTACAAGGACCTGGTGCGCAAGAACCCGGACAACATCAACCTCGGCCTCATCACCTACCCGGTGCTCATGGCTGCCGACATCCTCGGGCCGAAGGCAACTCTTGTCCCGGTCGGCGAGGATCAGGTGCCGAATCTTGAACTCGCCCGCGACCTCGCGAGTAAGTTCAACCGAGTGTACGGTGACACCTTCCCGATTCCTCGCATGATGGACGAGATGGTGAAGATCCCGGGCCTCGACGGTGCCAAGATGGGCAAGTCGGAAGCCGACAACGCGATCGACATCAACGACTCCATCGTCGACATCCGTACCCGATACCGCACCCGCGGTGTTACGGACCCGCTACGCGTGCGAGCGACGGATCCCGGCGACCCGTACAACCGTTGCCAGTCGGTGTATCCGGTTCACGAACTCGTCACCCCTGGCGAGTCTGACACTCGCACCATCGCCAATGCATGCCGTGCTGCCGAGATCGGCTGCGCCGACTGCAAGGACAGGCTCGTGGACAGCATCGCAGCCATCCTCGAGCCCTTCCAGGAGAAGCGTGCCGAACTCGACGGCCAGTACGACTACGTGCGCGACGTCCTCAACGACGGTGCCGTGAAGGCACGTGCCCGTATCCAGCCGACCGTTCAGGAAGTCCGAGACAAGATGGGATTGACCAACTATGGATGATCACGAAGTCCATGACCCGATCGAAAGCGACGGTTGCGCCGACTACACGACTACCAACGTGACTCCCGAGGTACTTAGTGTCTCGGGAGTTTTCCCTCAGCCCCCGAATGACCCAATCAACCTGGCTCGGCTTGGTGAGCTCATCAGGATGTCTGATGCTCATCTCATTGATGTCATTGCGATGCGTATGCGTCTAGCGCAGGCCGTAGAGCACAGCAAGACAGTGCTTGGTTTCCGGGAGGCGATCTTCCGATCGAAGCCCGAGAAACGACGCCTCAAGATGGTGAAGCGACGCGCAAAGGAGCTTGGAATCAACCCCAACTTCGCTGCCGCACTGCTCTACCTAGTTATCGATGAATCGTGCAAGGTTCAGATGATTCAGAGAGAAGCCACACCAGGGACATACCTCCACTCAATCGGAGACCTGTCGTATAGAGAGCTCAAGCAGAATCTACTGGAACTGTGTCGTGCCGTAGCCGAAGGGTATGACGATTCATATACATCGAACCACCCCGCTACTCAGATCTACCTTGATGTGGAGCGTGAGATCATCTCGCGCCTCGTCGCAGCGATTGATCCACGGGACCGACGAGTCGCCCTGGACATCGGGTGCGCGACTGGAAGCGTGAGCTTCTTTCTTGCGCAGTACTTCGACGTCGTGAAGGGAGTAGACATTAGTGAGCACATGATCGACCAGGCGCGTAAAAACGCCGGACGACGCGGTAAGCTCCCAGATGGAACCCCGGAATCACAGACACATCATCGCATCGATGCACAGGAGCCCGAATCAGGCTGGGGCATCGGATATGGCCACGAGCTATCAGACTGGTACACGGCTCGTACGCGTTTTCTGCAAGGAGACGTGGAGAGCGAAGAGTACTGGCGAACCCATGAGGACGACTCTGTCGACCTCGTCGTCATGACGCTTGGCACGGGCAGCGACATCCACGTAGACAGCCTCGCGTTCGTCCTTAAGCAGATCAAGCGGGTACTGCGACGTGGAGGCAAGTTCCTCCTTTCGTTCTACAATCGCGAATCACTGATTTGCAAGTTCCCCTTGCTGCCATGGGCTCCAAGCCTCGCCGCCGTAGTCGACCTACAGCGAAACTGCCTGGACGTCCACACGCGGAAGAGCATTTACTCGCTCTACGCCCGAGCATATACACAGGATGAGCTTGCAGACAAGATGCCGAATGGACTCAGCACTTCCGAGGCATACACATGCCCCGTTGTCTCCGCTACATACCCACCAAGCGTCTTCGAGATTGATGGCGTACTTGACGATCTGCGCATGATGGATCGCACGCTGACATTCGAAGCTGGCGCCAATCAGGGCGCCTATATCTTGCTCGAAGGTAGCAAGATGTAACTATTACCCGCTCCTTATGGAGCGGGCTTTTTATTGCTTAGTGGTTTTTGCGGCTATACCGTTACGCTTTAGATTTTCATCACCTGCTGCAGGAGGTTTAGCGTTGGGCTCAGTAGCTGGTTTAGTATTTTCTACGGGCGCAGCACCGACCACCTTCCCGCTCGCGTCCACGCCTTCACCGGCGGCCTTGATCGGCAACTTAAAGCCGAAGGTCGAACCCTTGCCCTCTTCACTCTCGAAGATGATCTCACCACCCTGATCACGCACGACTTTACCAACCAAGAAGAGGCCAAGACCTGTACCGTCCGGTCGCGTCTTTTGAGCGTTTGGCGCACGATAGAATTTCTTGAAGAGCTTGGCCTGCTGCGCCTTTGGCACACCGATACCATTGTCGACAACCCGGAAAATCACGTGTGTAGCATCACTCTCGAGATATACCTGTACTTTTCCACCACCTTCGACAGTCGATGAATAGTAGATCGAGTTGTCCATAAGATTCATCAGACACTGGCGCGTCTTCCCCTCATCGATCAGCAGCATTGGTACGGGAGTCTTCGGCGCATTGTACGTAATCGCTACCTGCTTTGTCTTCGCAGTCGTATCAAGCAGCGAGACTTCTTCTGGCAAGACTTTATTAAGGTCCACTTCCGCGCGCTCGAGGCGGAATTTACCGGACTGAATGCGCGAGACATTGAGGAGGTCATCGACCAGGCGCGTCATGCGTGTCGCCGCATCAAAGGCTTGTTTGAGCGTGTCCTTTTGCTCACCCGAAACCTTGCCAAAGTCTCCATCCATTACCATCGAGGTGTAGCCACGAACGGCCGTAAGCGGCGTACGCAGTTGGTGGGAAGCCATCGAGATGAACTCGTCCTTCGCCTTATCAAGGGCCTTAAGCTCGTGATTAGCATGCTTGAGCTCATGCGTGGCTTGGTCGATCTTCTCGCGGAGAGTGACGTTGAAGCGCTGGATCTCGGTATAGGCACGCGCATTTTGGATAGCGACAGCGAGCTCGTCAGCGATGATGCGCAGTGTCTGGATATCTTGATCGCTATAGATATCACCACTTCGCTTGTCGCCAAGCAGCAAATACCCGACCTGCGAATCCCTTGTCTTGAGCGCGAATGCCGCGCGAATATGGTGCTGCTCAAGAATCTGACGCTCATCGGAGGAGGCTAGCTCGTCAGTGAT
>CAZTHB010000018.1:0-15201 GCA_964613485.1 uncultured Candidatus Saccharibacteria bacterium | reverse complement strand
TCACTTGCGAAGAAGTTGATCGGATGCGGGGTCAAGTTGACCAGGCGAACATCGAGTACCGGGTGCATGGATTTGCCTTTCGGCTCGGGGAGTCAGTTTTGGCTCCGTAATTTACAAGGTTCAGGATTTATGCAAAATCCCAATCATAGGGCTCATAATAATTAATAAAACCTATGACTGGAATTCTCATCTGTTATACGTCTCAATACGATGACACAAGCGCTCGCTTAAACGCCCTATGGTGTAATAAATGACCGACGTAGGAAACGCCTGTGCCATCATATCGATGTGACAAGGTAGCAGTTTCGTCCTTTTGGACTCATCAGCCAGGACACTCATCCTGGGACTGCTCCCCCGGAGCAGCAACGCTGCCCCGAAGGGTAGTTTAGTAATGGCCAGTTCTCTCTAGCCTCCAGAAGCTTCCCCTGGATATTCCGGGCATTTTATACGAGCGCCATACTCGAGTTATGCTGTTGGGTTTCTTTTTACTCACCCGCGAGCTTTTGGTGCCACGCTCACTACAAGCGCCGAATCCGCCTTACGGCTTTTCAGCTCCCTACTCGGTCAGAAGTCGGGATCGGATTCGCGGTCGTAGGGCCACTCGTCCGATTCGACGATCATCCCGGTAACGAAATCCTGCTCGACCACGTAGCCGTCCGCGTCGCGGATCTGCCCGGTGTACGGGTCATCGGCAGCGAGGCTGATCTCTTCGCAGATGCTACGACACGTCCGACACTCCGGACCGCCGCACTTCGCGCCACAGTGGACACAGAATTGGTTCAGGGGCTTGTGGGCCCGGTGGTGGGTGGGTGCATGGGTTTTCATGGTGGTGCTCATGAGAGAAGCTTGAGGATATGCAGTGAGATAACGTAAGACAAAGATATATTCTGGGATGAGGTTTAGTTATCTAGTCGAAATCGCTCAAGGCTCTCTATTGAGCACCAGGTGCAATCCATGAATAAAGGTACTTTTTTGTTACAAAGTATTAACAATATTTGTAACTTCAAGGAGTATATCAGAGATATTATTTTTTGTCAACGGTTGATATCAAGTTTTATAAATAAATGCCCTATATAGTGGTGTTTACAGATATAATTGATGTATATTTTTTGATCATACAAGCAGACTTTATCGCTATATACATGCTTTTTGACTGTATTTCTGTCATAAAAAGTAAACACCCGCCATTTAGGACGGGTGATGAGCTCAAATCACCTTTAGAAGGTGGGCAGCATATCTTTATAGCGTTGTTGTTGGGCGACCTGGTCGTGTAGTTAGGCCAGGTCGCCCAACGGGCTTGGTGTACAGCTCTTACGGGCGATGAGATGGACTCAAAGCACGTATGAAGCGTGTTCGGTCCTCAGACCGCGCTTGGTGACGACGTGTGTCGTCAGGCTGATGACAGCGCAGCGCCTTACGCCCTCTCGGCGACGCTCTCACTGCATGGGTTCTTCGAGATCGCGCGATGCGATCTCATCAGATGCCATTCCCCATGATTTCCCCTTTCGGGATTGTCCTGCCTCAAGCAAGCTCGCGAAGGACTTCTCCTCGAGCTTCACGGCCCCGCAGGAAGGGGCCGTAGTGATCGTCGTGATCCCATTGCTTGCCTCCCTGGGTTGGTGATGACGCACAAATTATACTTGACTATTAGTATTTTGTCAAGTATCAGTAACAATTACTTCTTTTTTGAGTTCTTTGACTGCTTAGACCAAGCAAGTTCAAATAGCTGACGAATTACGGCGACAATCTCCTTGCTCTCGATAATCACACCCACTGGAGTTTCTGCCTTATAGCTCAGTATGGTCATACGATCCGTATAGATATTTACGTCACCCTTCGCTTTGCTGGTAATTTTCTTAGTCTTGCGACCTGAACCTGGGTCATCTTCTACTACTATAGAGCCTGAATAAAACAATCGACTCGAAACCTGCTTCTTCTTGCGTCGCTCTGGGCCTTCCTTCAATATATCTGGAAAAAGCCTTACTACCTCGTCTATATCCGAGATAGCGTAGACAGTTTCGTTATGAGCAGCTTTTCGTCGCAGGTATGACTGCACGGCTTGCGCTGCCTCAGGCCCCTTGAAAAACCGCACAACCGGCGCATCATCCGCCTCAACGCGACTAATGTCTTTCAGATCAGGCATAGCGTGCTTTAAGCTGTCTTTGCGATCACTAATGTCCTTCTCAATCGAATTCAGATAACGCTCGATCGCTTCTGGTGATTCGGCTACGAAGACCGTCTTCTTGCCTTCTACAGATGTAGAGACGAGCCCCATAGAGGCCAACTCATCAAGGATGACATACGTAGTGGCGCGATTTACTTCTGCCTGCTCAGCAATACGCTGAACCGGTGCAGGGCCCAGGAAAAGGGCTGCTACATATACCTTGGCCTGTTTTTCAGTCAGACCAACGGCTTCGAGTTTTTTCGCTAAATTTGCGATTTGCATAAGCAAAATATATCATTGTTGTCAAAGTTTGTCAACTATTTTTCTTGACACATATCGGCCTATACTCAGCTGCCTCGTCCATGATAAGCTAAGTCTAATGCATTTTGAACTCGGTCCACTCATTCAAAGCGTCGGCTATATCGGGATATTTCTGATAGTCTTTGCTGAATCCGGCTTACTCATTGGCTTTATGCTTCCTGGCGACAGCCTACTCTTTACAGCCGGCATCTTCGCCTCACAAGGGTTCTTTAATGTCTGGCTACTGTGCCTCCTGACATTTATTGCTGCCGTCCTCGGTGACAATGTCGGCTATGCCTTCGGTAAACGGGTCGGACCCCGAATCTTCACAAAGAAAGACTCCCTCTTCTTTCATCAGAAATACATCGACAAATCTCAAGACTTCTTTGACAAGCATGGCGGCAAGACGCTTATCTTAGCTCGATTCACACCGATCGTACGCACTTTCGCCCCAATTCTAGCCGGCGTTGGCAAGATGGAATATAAGCGTTTCTTCTTCTATAACGTCATAGGTGCGGTTATCTGGGCAATCGGCGTCACCCTGCTTGGCTACTTCCTCGGCTCATTGATACCCAACCCAGATCAATACATCATCCCAGGCATCATTATTATTGTAGCTGTGTCTGTACTGCCATCAATCTGGCATGTCATTCGTGATCGCCGAGCTACAAAAACATCTGATACCCCATCAAAGGCAGAGATCAAAGAAGAAACTCGCGAGCTCAAAGAAGCACTCAAAAAATAGTTAGCCAGTCTTTCTTGTGCTCAGCTGAGCACTATCTGATTACTGCTTGACGACAAAATTGACGAGGCGATCTGGAACAACGATCACTTTGACTATCTGGGCGCTTTTAGTCCAATCGTGCTTATCATTCTCTTCGCGCGCAGTTTGTTCAATCGCACCAGGTACGCGACCGGTGGCAGTCACAAATTCACCACGTAACTTGCCATTCACTTGAACCGCTATGGTAACTACATCTTCCTTAAGCTGTTCTGGGTCATAAGTCGGCCACGGCTCAAGATGCACACTCTCGGTCTGACTATTGTCGAACCAGAGCTCTTCTGCTAAGTGTGGGGCGATCGGCGCAAGCAGACGAATGAACGTCAGTGCGGCCGTGTGCCAAGTATTGCTCGTTATCGAACCTTCTCGTCGCATCACGATGAGTCCGTTAATATACTCCATCATCGCAGCGACTGCGGTATTAAAATGAGTCGTCTCGAGATCTTCGGTGATCTTCTTCACGAGCTTATGTAACTGCGAGGTGAGTGCTGTATCTGCGGCAGCATCGACGGTTTGTTCCGTGTAGCCAGGGCTCAAGACATCATAGACCTTTTGCATAAACCGATACGTACCTTCAAAACGACGCGCATCCCACGGACCGCCATCTTGCCACGGCCCCATAAACATGAGGTACAAGCGCAGCGCATCCGAGCCGTATTGGTCGAGGTATGGCAACGGATCGACAACATTCCCCTTTGATTTACTCATCTTATTACCATCCGGACCGAGCACAAGCCCTTGGTTGATAAGGTGCTTGAACGGCTCCTTGAAGTTAATCATGCCTTGATCATGTAAGAATTTGGTGATGAAACGAGCGTAAAGCAAGTGCAGAATAGCATGCTCAACTCCGCCGGTGTATAGATCCACTGGCATCCACTGCTTGACCGCCGCTGGGTCAAATGCGCCATCGTGATACTGCGTATTTGGATACCGCAAGAAGTACCATGATGAGTCTACAAAGGTATCCATCGTATCGGTCTCGCGTCGGGCCTTCGGGTTCTGGCATTGCGGACATGGAGCGTGTTCAAAATCTGGGTGAGTCTGAAGTGGCGACCTCCCCGATTCATCAAACGTCACCCCAAGTGGCAACTCGACTGGCAGATCTTCTTCTGGTACAGCCACAGGACCACAGTCCGGACAGTGAATAATTGGAATCGGCGCGCCCCAATAGCGTTGGCGCGAAATCAACCAATCCCGCAACCGATAATTGATCGTTGCATGGCCATCGCCACGCTTTTGCAGCCAGGCCGTGATGTCATGTTTCGCCTGCTCGCTCGTAAGTCCATCGAATTGCCCCGAGCTTATAAGTACCCCGCTACCAGCAAAGACTTTAT
Organism: uncultured Candidatus Saccharibacteria bacterium; assembly: GCA_964613485.1. Taxonomy (GTDB): domain Bacteria; phylum Patescibacteriota; class Saccharimonadia; order CAILAD01; genus JADZGC01. The sequence continues at coordinate 10,622 of CAZTHB010000018.1, read as the reverse complement.
TGCGTAAACAAGCATCGAACACATACTTATGCAGCTCGTCCTGCAAGGCCGACTCTACTTGCGAAGCCTGCATCCACTCGACAGAGAATTTGCCTTTTTCGTCTGCTTCAAGCTGCTGTTCGATACGCTCGTCACTCAAAAGCTCGAAGTGAACCCCCACACACTCAATCTGTCGGGCAACATTCTTGGAGTGAGCAAAGTAATGATGATGGATGCGTTCAGTTTGACCAATGTATTTGAGGTCCGAATAGCCGGTTTCTTCGATCACTTCGCGCGTCGCGGTTGCCACAATATCCTCGTCAGCCTCACGACCACCTCCGATCAATAGCCGACCGCCCTGCTCGCCCCAATTGATAGTCAACACCTCATCAGTACGTGGGTTATGAACAAGCGCCACGATGCTTTTGCGATGCTCAGGATCGATTTGTGGCTCGCCTGTCACTGGCTCGATCACTTTTGAGATCGGGAGGTTATACTTCTTCGCAAACGCGTAGTCGCGCTCATCGTGTGCTGGTACTGCCATAATCGCACCTGTGCCATACCCCATGAGCACATAATCAGCCACCCAAACAGGAATCTGCTCGCCATTGGCAGGATTTATCACATGACTACCTGTGAACACGCCTGTCTTTTCCTTAGCCTCCATGCGATCCACATCCGTGCGCGAACCTGCCCACTCAACGTACTGCGTGACTTCGATCTTGTGTTTGTCGGTTGTCAGCGTTTCGACCAGCGGGTGCTCTGGCGCAATCACCATAAATGTCGCTCCAAAGATCGTGTCCGGTCGGGTCGTAAATACTTCTATCTCATCACTACCGCCATATAGCTTGAAGCGAATTTTCGCCCCCTTGCTGCGCCCGATCCAATTACGCTGTTGTTGCACCACACGCTCTGGCCAATCAAGCGTATCAAGATCATCAATAAGAGCATCAGCATAGTCTGTAATCGTGAAGTACCACTGCTTGAGATTCTTACGCTCAACAGTCGTACCACAACGCTCACACTCGCCATGCACTACCTGTTCGTTCGCCAGCACGGTCTTGTCCTTTGGACACCAATTCACAACCCCATCCCGCTGCACTGCCTTACCCGCATGGAACAGCTGTAAAAACAGCCACTGAGTCCACTTATAGTACTCTGGCTTCGAGGTATCAACTAGGCGATCCAGATCATACATACCACCCATCCGCTGGTACTGCTTATAAAAGCTGGCAGTATTTTGATCGGTCCATTCATCGGCCGGGATGTTATTCTTAATCGCTGCGTTCTCAGCTGGCAACCCGAATGAGTCGTAGCCAAGTGGCTGCAGCACGTCTTTACCTTGCATGCGCGCAAGTCGCCCCAACGTATCGGCTGGTGCGAAGTGGTACCAATGACCAACATGTAGGTTCCCCGACGGGTACGGAAACATCACGAGGTTATAAAACTTATTCTTCGGCTTCTCGGGAGTATTGTAGAGTCCGGCTTCTTGCCAGATCTCTTGCCACTTCGGCTCTACCTCTGTGGGCTTATATATGCGTCGCTTGTCGGGTGTACTCATAGCGCGAATTATACCTGATTATCAGATAGAAAACGAGTGCTGAATCAAGACACTACTTCGACGACGAACCACGCGGAGAAACAAATATCGCCCAATAATTCACATATTCGAGCAGATACACCTCCGATACAGCGCTTGGCCCGGCCTGCATAACCGGATCGTATACGCTATAGACTCGACTCTCTGAGTCAAACCCAGCCACGACCACTTGATGATTTTCTTTGTTATGCGAGAAGTCAGACTTGACGCTCACGATCACTGGTGCTCCTCGTAGTAGTGCAGTATTGACCGAATGGGTGAAGCGCTCCGACAGCGCCCGATACCGTTCTTCCTCTTGCATTTGATGGGTGACGGCCTGCATTTGAGCCTCGGTATACCCCTCGTGGATTGCTAGGTAACTCGGGCCATTTGGTGGTGCCGTCCAGTTTCGACGCCATGCGGTTAGTCCATAACTCTGCAGGACCCGTACCTGACCCGGGTGCCACCAGTCATTATGTTCGTTGATGGCTTCATAACTCTCAGCACGTCGAAAGATCTCATCGGCAGAAATATCTTGCTGCATGTAGTGCTCGATCACCATGTGTAGGCACGCCAGACCACAGCGTTGCCGAGGCTCCATGAGATTGACCGACAGTAGCTCTGGATCCTCTTGCCAAGTATGTTTTAGTTGTATGTTTTGTTTCATTACTTAAATCCCGAAGCTTTTCTTCTTGCGTGCCTTCCAGCTAGCACCCTGACGCACAAGCTCTTTAGTCGGATGTAATTCAGGCGATAAAAGAATGCGACTCGTCTCTTCGGTAAATACACCATTCTGACTACCCTTCACTAAAACAATATCGCCCGGCTTCACATGTGATTTCAGATAATGCCCAGCTTCATATGGGGTACGGAATTGCTTGACTTGATTCTTCGCTAAGCCAGATTCTATCGCGGCCGGCGCGAGGAGATTCATCGCCTCCTTACCGACCGTTACTAGCATGTCGACGTGCTTCTCAGCCGCGTACTCACCAACTTCGCGATGCAGATCGGCTGCAAATTCGCCGAGCTCGTTCATACTGCCCAGCACAGCGATGCGGCGACCACCGCGTGTAGTCGGCAGCTCAATGAGCGTATCGAGCGCGGCCTTGACGGCCACCGGGCTCGAATTGTAGCTATCATCCAGCACGCGTGAGTCATTTACTCCTGCCAGCAATCGCATACGTCCTATCACTGGCCGCACGCCAGCAATAGATGTGCAGATCTTGTCAAAATCCACGCCAAGCTCGTGTGCTACCGCCGCTGCCGCTAACACATAGGAGAGACTATGACGTGCCACGAACTGCGTCTTAATCGCGCCTCGTTCTTTACCGATCTTGAGCTCAGCCTGCAGGTAGCCACTGCGAGCCCGTTTAATCCCATCGAGTTGTATGACACCATGATCGATGCCGTAGCCAACCGCACCTTTGCGTCGCTCCATGACTTCGCGCACCAGGTCCATATCGGCATTATAGAAGCATCGCTCTGCTTGTGAAGCCAGCCAAGCCGCATCATCTCGAAGCTGCTCAATTGACTCAAACCTCTCCATGTGTGCCGCTGACGCACCAGTAAATACAGATATTTGTGGTTTAAGGCGTTCGAGCCATGGAGTCATCATGGCGCGTTCGTCTTCCGCCACTTCAATCACGATCGTATCGTACGGATAGGCATGCGATAAGCTTCGTATCTCACGCAGGATGCGCCGCCAAGCTACAGGATCCGCCAATCGTGCCGGCACCTTGAGGCCAAATATCGCCAATGGGACCCCGATGTCGGTATTGTAGCTATCCTCGGAGTAACACACCTTGCGACCCGCCGCTTCGAGCACTTGTCCGACCGCGAGCTTGGTCCCTGTCTTCCCGACCGTACCAGTCACCGCAATAATTGTCAGCTTATGTGATTTGAGGAGTTGATCAACCTGCTTTTCAAGCTGACGAACCAGGAATTGTTGTGCGAATCGTTTCAGCATTAATGTAATTCTATCACTTCTGGCCGCTTCCGTGCGCGTTCGATGAGATGATGTACGAGATCCACAAATGTCATCCCATACGCAGCTGCGGCCTGTGGTACCAGTGAGGTCTCAGTCATTCCTGGAAGCGTATTGAGCTCCAGTAGCCAGAGCTTGTTGCGCGTGAGGATAAAGTCACTACGGCTATAGTCGCGACATTTCAAAGCCTTATGTACTGCAATTGCCGTGCGCTGGATGGCGGCGATTAGTGAAGGATGCAGTGGAGCCGGCGTAATCTCCTCTGATGCGCCAATCGTGTATTTGGCCTGATAATCAAAGAATGTAGCTGCACGCGGCCGAATCAGCGTTGGTGGTAACGCTACGATACCCTCATCGGTCTCAAGCACCCCACAGGTCACCTCTTCGCCTCGGATATACCGCTGAATAATGAAACGATCAAACTCCACACTCACCTGCTCGAGAGCATCGGCCAGCTGTGCCGATGTCCGCACGAGATACACTCCGACCGAGCTACCGGCCGACACCGGCTTCACTACTACATCATCACCAAAGGCAGACGATATCTGTCGCAAACGCTTAAAGCGATTCGCTACCCACTCAGCTCGGGTCATCACTACGTAGTCTGGGATTGAAAAGCCTTGGCGGCGCAGTGCTGCGTAGGAGGCAGCCTTATCGAATGCCATAGCGCTACTGCGTGGCCCACTCCCTTGATACGGAATAGTGGCGCGATCAAGAAGACGCTGTACCGTACCATCCTCTCCATATTCGCCATGCATCGCAATAAATGCTGCGTCTACTTCGTATGGCAGCTGTACTGGCACTTGCTCTGACCTCCACACCTGTAGTGGTGTGTCAGCCTCAAAGCCGAGAGCTGAGCTATATACTCGCCAATCCCCACCGTGTGTGATGAGTATAGGGCGAACATCGTAGTGATTTGAGTCAACTGCACTGAGGATATTGCGAGCGCTGGAGCGAGACACATCGTGCTCTCGTGATGGCCCCCCTATCAGCACGGCGATGCGCGGTTTGGACATACACTCATTATATCTCATTCACCAATATGAACCATCAATAAATCACTTGAATAAGTAGGCAATTTATTATACAATCCTTTGGTCTCAAAATGAGAGACGGTTCACACCGAACCTCGACAACGGAAGGAAATCCCACATGAGTGGACAAGCGTCCCTGACCCTGGATGGCAAGGTCGCCATCGTCACCGGAGCCGGAGGTGGCCTCGGCCGCAGCCACGCTCTCGAGCTGGCTCGCCGCGGTGCCCACGTGGTCGTCAACGACCTCGGCGGCAGCGTGCACGGCGAAGGCCACGACGACAGCGCAGCGAGCATCGTCGCGAAGGAGATCGAGCAGCTCGGCGGTACCGCTGTGGCGGACCACAACTCGGTCGCCACCGCAGACGGAGGCCGGGCCATCGTGCAGACCGCCGTCGACGCCTTCGGCACCGTTGACATCCTCGTCAACAACGCCGGCATCCTGCGGGACAAGGCGTTCCACAACATGACGCCGGAGCTCGTCGAACCCGTGATCGCGACCCACCTGCTGGGTTCGTTCTACGTGACCATGCCCGCCTGGGAGATCATGCGCGAGCAGAGCTACGGCCGCATCATCAACACCAGCTCGAACTCGGGCATCCTCGGCAACTTCGGCCAGGCCAACTACGGCGCCGCGAAGATGGGGCTCGTCGGCTTCACCCGCGTCCTCGCGATCGAGGGGCGCAGCCGCGACATCAAGGTCAACGCCATCGCCCCGGTCGGCTTCACTCGCATGACGGAGGACATGTTCGCCGACTACGCAGACGCGCTCGATCCGAGCAAGATCAGTCCGCTCGTGGCGTACCTCGCCCATGAGGGCTGCGAGCCTTCGGGTGAGATCTTCTCGACAGCCGGTGGCTGCGTGTCGCAGTTCTTCATCGGTCTCACCGAGGGGTACTTCAACCCCGATCTCACCGCCGAGGACATCCGCGACAACTTCGCGCAGATCCGGGATCGCGAGGGAGCTGCTGTCCACCCCGACTCGGGTGGCGAGATCCAGAAGCTCCTCGGACTACTCAGCGGTAGCGAGTAACTTTCCGATTCTGCTCATATGCAACGCCCGCCAGAGCGATATCTGGCATTTCCCAAAGCCCTGAATTTGATTCAGGTTTTTGGGAAATAACATCATGCTTCCTGTGATAGCTCGAATATAACAAAAAATGCCCGAGACTGTAGTCCCGGGCATGTGAGTCATTAATCGACTTGGTGCTGGATAGCGAACGACCAGGCCCCGCAGTCGCCGCAATTAGCACCGCCATGACGCGATGCTACAAACTTATGAGGAGGCACTTTGGAGTCCAGCACACTTGACTCTTCACGGTCCTGAAAAAGGGTCAAGTGCTTGTATTCATCGCTTGGAATTTTACCCCGACCCTTACACGAATCGCACATACCGTGTGTCCGATCATGACCCACTTCGCCATGTAACTTACAACGAATATGATCGCAGTCTAACACAATCTCAATATGATGATGCTCTTCATCACGGCCATCCCCATCGCAAACATTGCACTTCTGCAGCTGCCAAGGAAACAGGTTTACATCATGGGTAGTAGCTTCCAAAGCCGCCAGCCTATCGTGCTGATCTCGTTCAGCCAATGCACGAGCCTCATTACGCTCTTCCATCAGACTGAGTGCTTCGCTGCAAAGCTGAACAATCACATCCGAATGAGCTCCCCAGGGACGATGTATGCGATGATGCTCGCGTAGTTCGGACAGGCTCTTCTTCGTCTCACGCGAATGCGCGGATAACGCTCCAGTCTGTTGCTTACTCATCGGTACGAGGGCCAATCGAGACGACCATCGTACGTGCCGAGCTTTTTCTCAAGTCGAATCAGATGGAGACGATGAGCATCTACGGTATGCGAGAAGCTCCAGTGGTCGAACCCACGTAGACGTGAGAGCTGCTTCAGTGCTGCTTCGTAACGCAAGCGAGCAATGCGCACGCGCTCTGCCAAAGTCCACTTTTTAGGTACAAGTTTCACAAGTCCTCCTTGGAAGGTACTGGATGCCGGTATCTTATAATGAATTACATCTCCATACAATAGACTACTAGTGGCTGCCGAATTACTAAATTAACAGTTGATACCAAAGAGCCTCTTCTTCTTTGAACTCTGAGCACTCTACACACTAGCGCATGCTTGCGGCAGCGATGAGCAAAAGTGTATGCGGAGCGATCAAAGACACTAATCCGGCTAATGACAGCCATAACGCCAAAGGCAGTGAGATGACAAACAACAGGACGATCATCGTTATCCATGCTACAGCGATTGCACCCCAGACCACTCCACGCACTCGTTTTACCTCAGAAGTATGCGGTGAAGGCTGACGACTAAGCACAAAAAAATCTGGCAATGGCCTAATCGACTTTATAAAGGCACTTTTCTTGTAGTGCGATTGATCAGCCAGGATACCTATCCCCTTAACGAACTGCGGGCCAAAACAACTAAGATAATTTCGGAGAGGCTTATACATAAGCTTAGTATACGCCAGTCAGTCTCTGATTCGAACGCAAGCTTGAGCTGCTAAATAAAATCCTCAAAAGCCCGAATAAGTAACTTTAGGGAGGTTCTAAAGAAATAATTATGGTGGTGTTTGTTTGAAAAAGTCAGAACCCATTTTGAGCAGAACCCCGACTAATGTGGCACGCGCGGAGCGCGTGGTGGCTCTGGACTGAATTGTACGCTCCGATTGCGCCTCTGCCGCGCTCGCGGACTCGCGCGGGCAAAACCCAAAAATTTTCCTTCCTTTCTGATTTAATTCGGCGGGGGGTGTGGGGGGAGCCGACAAAAAATGGAAAGGAAATTTTTGGTTTTGCTTCGCCGCTTCAGTCTCCGAAAAGAGCATTCCTATTATGACATTTTTGTTTGCTCTTTTCTACACCTTCGCGGCGATCAGAGGCGCATGCAATTCGGTTTGCGCTAAGGCGCAATCAAATCTATTTGTGCTTGCCCCGCCCGCCCAGTGCGCGCACGACAACCCCGCCGTTTTTAGGAAAAATTATAAAACGGCGGGGATTGCTCCCTTGAATACCAAAACTACTTACTCTTTCGCCAATTTCTGTCTGTTCGCGTTCTATGAATTTTTTGCAGAGATTTTTGCTGTACCAGCAATTTTTCATATGCTCCGCTCGTTTTTACTTGGCGGAATTTTTCAACATTATTTAAAAAGTAGTTAAAAATTCCTAACCATTGTTCAAAAGTTAAGTCGGTGGGTTTTGCCAATGCATTAAAGTCATGATCGGTTGCCAATCGTAAAAATTGTACGTGGCCGAAAACATTTGTGTAGCCCTTTTTCAAATTCGCTTTCATACTGGAAAAGCCAAAAGCTACAAAATCTCGAAATGCTAACGCATTTCGATTTTCAATAAGTGGCTGTTTCATTTTTTCTATTCGCAATAAAATCGTATCTACCGCAGGGCGAGGAGAAAAATCGCTTTTTTGAAATTCATATACTTTGCTAAACCTAAACCAAGGTTTATGTAAAATGGAAAAAAGCGTTTCCTGCCTGAATCCGCCGTATTTTTCTGCTGCTTCTTTTTGAACTATCAAATAACTATCGGCAGGCGAATTTTCGCTATCCACTAATTTTTTCACGATATCTGCCGTAATGTTGAAAGGGATATTTGAAAATACTCTATATTCGTATTTCGGCAACGAAAAATCCAAAAAATTCTGGTGACATATTTCAGCATTTGTGAAAGAAGAAAATTTATCTTTCAATTCCGCAAACAAATATTTATCAGCTTCAACCGCTATAACGCGCTTGCAATGTTTAGCTAATGCTTCAGTAATTATTCCCTTTCCGGGGCCGATTTCGAGAACCACGTCATTGCTTGTGAGCGACGATTTTTGTACCAACTTTTCAACAAGACTTGAATCTCGGAGAAAATTTTGGGAATGAGATAATTTTGTGTGTTGTGTATTCATATATTTATGTGAACAATTCCGCAATTCGTTTTGTCGTCGCCTCAAGCTCCTTCCAATTTCTTGTATGTGCGTTCCACGCCATACCAGAAAGTCCGATATGAAGTTCGCACACACGAAGCCTCTTCTCAAAATCGGGGATTTCAGTTTCTTTTTCTTTGAAATATTGCTTGGCTTTCTCTAGCCAATCAATTTTCTGTATAGAAGGGTGAAGCGGAGACCAAAAAGTAAAGTTTGCAAAATCATAAAGGAAATCCCCGTACATCGCGTTACCCCAATCAATGACTGCGGAAATTTTATTGTTTTCGGCTAAGACATTGAAATGCAGTAAATCGGTATGGACGAGATGGCGACCTTCGTAACCATCGCTAGCAAGTGTTTTTAATTTTTCCGTCATTCTTTCAAAAAACTCTATACCCTGTGGTGAAGTCGCCAATGATTTTTTCCATCCGTGTATTTTACTCGTCGTCTCGTCAACGCTAACGGCAAGCAGAAAATCATACCAACTTGAATACTGACCTACCTCATTTTTACTCCAATAACCATAACCAGTATTTGTAGATATGTCTGCTTCCCGAAGTGCGTCCAACATATCTAGCATTGCGGGGACTAAAGTTTCTATTTCATCCTGTCCTAATTCCTCGATCATTGTTCCGGCACGACGTTCCGAAATAGCAAAATTATACCCAAGAGCAGTTCCTATTTCAGTTACAGACGGAATAGGCAAGTTATCCGAAGAATACTTGGACGAAATCTTATCTTTCTCGTATGATTCGCCGTCATTTCCAAAACGCAGAACATAATCTGTATCAGCTCGACGGAAGAAAAAAGCTTGAGACCATAAGCCTTTACCGACAGGTTCAATGTGTTCAACTTTTGGACCAAGATGTTTTGCAAGAAATGTGCTGACTTGTTCAAGCTGAATTCTCACAGGATGCTCGTATTTTGTTTCTTGTGTTGAGGTCATAAATTATTGCAGTAGTTCATCAATCTTTACTCCGAGTGCTTTTGCTATTTTTTCGATGGTTGAGAGTGTCGGGTTTTGGTTTCCCGATTCAATATTGCTGATATAAGCACGATCAACGCCAAGTGCGCGACAAATGTCGCCTTGCGACATTTTCTTGCGCGTTCTTATTTTTCGCATATTCTCAGCCAGTTTTTTAGATGAATCCGACATATTTGGTTATTTTGAAGTATAGCCAATGTTGTACCTTGACACAATGGTGTGATAAAATACAATGTAGTTATGAAAGCGGCGAAGCAAAACCAAAAATTTCCTTTCCATTTTTTGTCGGCTCCCCCCACACCCCCCGCCGAATTAAATCAGAAAGGAAGGAAAATTTTTGGGTTTTGCCCGCGCGAGTCCGCGAGCGCGGCAGAGGCGCAATCGGAGCGTACAATTCAGTCCAGAGCCACCACGCGCTCCGCGCGTGCCACATTAGTCGGGGTTCTGCTCAAAATGGGTTCTGACTTTTTCAAACAAACACCACCAAAGTTGATTTGCATCAGAATTGACCGCGCCCGCGCCAAAGGCGCGGGCTTGGGCTGGCAGTTCCGCCAAGAAATTCCAAGGGGTTTTGAATTCCGCCAAAAGCATTCCCGCCGCGAGGCGGCGGTTCGACAAGCTAACGCTTGTTCTGTGCTTCGCACAGGAGCCGATGCGGTGAGATTAGAAATTGTCGGTGTAAGACAACACCTTTTATCAATTTAATTCCCGAAGCTATGACGAAATTTTTTATCTATTGCAGAAAATCAAGTGAGGACGAAGAACGCCAAGTTTTGAGTATTGAGGCGCAATTGACGGAGCTTCGTGAATACGCCAATCAACAGGGGTTATTTGTTGTTCGTGAGTATTACGAGAGTAAAACTGCTAAAGAGCCTGGTCGTGGAGTATTTAACGAAATGCTTGGCGAAATTGAAAAAGGCACTGCACAGGGAATTTTAGCGTGGAATCCCGATCGTCTTGCTCGTAATTCGGTGGACGGCGGACGCGTGATATACCTTGTGGACACTGGCAGAATCACCACGCTAAAATTCCCTACATTTTGGTTTGAAGCGACACCGCAAGGAAAATTTATGTTGAGTGTCGCTTTCGGACAAGCAAAATATTACACCGACAATTT